>CAZGVR010000278.1:0-5914 GCA_964528945.1 uncultured Myxococcales bacterium | reverse complement strand
GGCCGCGGCGCTTCCGAGGCCCAGGAAGACGTCCGCCAGCAGGGCGTATCTCTTGCCGTCCCGCTTGAGTTTGTTGTACTTCTCCGTCAGCTTCACCTCGTTCGCTCCCTCGCTGCCGGTCGGTATCGCATCGAGGAACGAATCCAGCTCGTCCTGCTTGCCGAGGGCCAGGATCCCGAACGCCCCAGCGGTCGCGAATGTCGCCAGCGTGAGAGAGGCCGAGACCCAGAATCCTGCCGGGCCTATCTTGCCCTCTGTCCTGGCGAGCTCGACGTCGATGCTGGCAGGGAGTCCCTCCTTGATAGTGACGTCTCCCTGCCATGACGCATAGCCCTCTTTCACGGTGGTCACCTCGTAGACGCCCGACGGCAGGACCAGCGCGCCCAGGGGCGTCTTGCCCTGCTCGATGCCGTCCACGAGCACGGTCGTGCCCTGCTCGGAGCTCTCTATCGTCAGCTTCCCGGGCTTGCCTTTCACTTCCAGCTCGACGTCGACGGTCCTCACGTCCTCGGCGAGGACGACAACGGGCCGCGTCGCGTCCAAGTACCCGGGCGCCTTGATCACGACGACGTGCTCGCCCACGACCAGCTTGCCGGACCACGGCGCAGGCCCCATCTCGCGCCCGTCCACGAAGACTTTCGCCTTCGGGGCGGGTGATGTGACCGTGAGGGTGCCCTCGCGCTCGTCCACGGTCAGCTCGTAGCGCCGGTCGAAGAGCTGGCCGCCCGTGAGGATCACGTCCTCCTGGACCACCAGGTAGCCTGCGAGCGAGATCTCCAGGGTGTGCGGCCCGGCCGGGACATGGATTGGCTTGGCGAACGGGGCTTCGCCGATCGTCTTGCCGTCGAGCTTCACCTTTGCGCCGGTCGGCGTCGTCTCGACCTGGAGCACCGCGAGTATGTCCAGTAGATGCGCCACGGAGGCATTCACCTCGTCGAGCCTCTTCTTGGGGATCTGGTCTCCCCCGTCCGCCACGTATCGCTCGAAGTACTCGAGGGCCTTCTCGTGCCGGCCTGTCGCGTAGTAGCACTGCGCTATGTTGTAGAGCACGGCGAAGTGGGGCTTCATGCTGTAGGCCCAGTGGAACTCCGCCAGGGCCGCCTCGAACTCGCCCTCGTCGAAGAGCTCCACCCCCTTCTGGAAGTGGACTGCCGCCTCCTCGGCCGTGCCGGCCTCCTCCGATCGTGCGGCACGCGGGCCAAGGATCGCGACGAGGACCACGAGGGCACCTGCGGCGGCTGTAATACTGCGCGCATCCACGGTATCACTGGCCCACGAGGTAGGGGTTGTCCTTGTCGACCTTGATCTTCTTCCTGCCCTTTCCATCGTCCTCCTCCAGCGTGGCCGGGTCGCCTCGCGGCCCCGTCGTCTCGATGGGGTTCGCCTCCAGCCGCTCGCCGTTCACGCTGATGACGGCCTCCTCCGGGAATGCCTCGATCACGAGCCTGACCCGGTCGTCCTTTGCCGGATCCGCGGTCCGACCTGCCTCTGGAGCAGCCTGGCCGGCGCCACGCCCGATCGATGCCTGGGCGGCCTGGCCCACGCCGTTACTCGCCCCATGACCGTTCCTCATCACGACGGCGATCGCTATCGTGGCCGCTATCGCGACGATTCCGGCCAGCGCGACCAGGAGAGCGATCCTGGACCTGCGGGCCGAGCGGTGGAAATCCATCGTGAGGGACCTGTCGCCCGCTGCGGACCACTCCAGGGTGGGGGAGACGGACGGGGCCGCTGCCTGCGCGGACGCGCCGCCAGGTTTCGCCCCGCTCGAGGAGTCGTCGGGCTGCTGGACGGCCGGCGGGCCGTAGGCCATCACCGTACGCTCGAACCCCGAAGGCTGCCGGCGTGCGGGTGAGGGATCGATCTCCGGCGCAGGGGCGCTAGTGGATTCGGATGCAAACGGACCCAGGACTGCCGCCACCTCCGCCATGGTCTGCGGCCTCGAGTCCCGCTCCTTTTGCAGCATCGAGTAGACCATGGATTCGATCTGCGAGGGGCAGTCGAGATCAGGGCACCGCTCCCGCAGAGGCGGAGGCGGATCGACCTGGTGCTTCGCGAGGATCTCGAGATATGTGTCGCCGTCGAAGAGGACCGTGCCCGTGAGCATCTCGTAGATGACGGTACCCAGGGCATAGACGTCGGTCCTGGCGTCGAGCTCGCGCTCGCCGCGGGCCTGCTCGGGCGACATGTAGAAGGGCGTGCCGATCAGGACCCCCTCGGCTGTCAGGCGGTGGCCTCCCGTCGCCTCGCGCATCATCGCGATCCCGAAGTCAACGATCTTCACGAGGTCGGCCCCCTGCCTGTCGGTCGCGATGAATACGTTCTCCGGCTTGAGATCCCTGTGCACGATCGAGTGGCCGTGCGCCGCTCCGAGTCCCCTTGCAGCCTGCAGCGCAATGACCGCAGTCCGCCGCCAGCCGAGCCCCTTCTTTCCGGACCTGTGCAGAAGGTCGGCCAGATCCGTACCCAGGAGGTGCTCCATCACGATGTAGATGGAACCGTCCTCCGACGTGTCCAGATCGAAGATCTGCACGATGTTCTCGTGACCGATTGAAGCCGCCGACCGGGCCTCCCTCTTGAACCGCTCGATCTGCCGCGGGTTGCCGGAGGACTCCGGCAGGAGGATCTTGATCGCCACCTTCCGGCCGAGCTCGATGTGCTCGGCCTCGTAGACGGCTCCCATGCCGCCTCGCCCCAGGAGTCCCGTTACGAGGTACTTGCCGCCTATTACCTGGCCCGCGGCGCGGGTCGGATCGGAGAACCTCAGGCTCACCCCGGTTATGGGGCAGATCACCGTGCCCTGGTCGTGGACCTGACCACAGGCCGGACAGCCATCAGGCTTCCTGTGCATGACGCCAACAGTATATAACGAGGGCGATCCGCGGACCAGCGGGGCTGCTACTTGCGCTCGACCGCGCTCTTGAACATGTTGAGCGTGCGCTCGAGAACCGAAATCGTGCGATCCATCTCGTCTTCCTGCCCGGACCCGAGCACCGACTCGGCCTTCTCCATGGCTGCCCGGACCTTGCTCAGCGCCTCCTTGCCCTGCTCGGCCTGTCCGATCAGCTCCTCGACGCTGGGGTACATTTCGTTGACCTGGCTGAGGAGTCGTGTGATCTGCTGGCGCTTCTCCTCGATCTTCTCGTTCACCCGCCTCTCCACCAGGTACTCGTGCCCCTTTGTCATCATGTCGCGGATCTCGTCCTGCGTGAGCCCCGAGGTGGCCGTGACCGTGATCGACTGCTTGAGGCCGGTCTCGAGGTTCTTGGCCGAGACCGATACGATCCCATCGGAGTTGATCTCGAACGTGACCTCGACCTCGACCTCCCCCTTCGGCGCGGGTCTCAGGCCGTCGAGGATGAACTCACCGAGAAGCTCGTTCTCCTCGGCCTTGTTGCTCTCGCCCTGCAGGACGAGGATCTTCACGGCCGTCTGGTTGTCGTGAACCGTGGTGAAGATCTTCGAGCGCGCGGTGGGGACGGTGGTGTTCAGGGGGATGATCTCCTCGAACAGGCCGCCCGCCACCATGATACCCAGAGTGTGGGGCGTCACGTCGAGCAGCACGACCTCGGATTCCTCGCTCAGGAGGGCGTGGGCCTGGATCGATGCGCCGAGCGCGACAACCTCGTCCGGATTGACCCCCTTGCACGGCTCCCTGTCGAAGAGCTCGGAGACACGCTTCTGCACGAGGGGCATCCTGGTCATGCCGCCCACGAGGATCACGTCCTGGATGTCCTCCGCGGCTATGCCGGCTTCCTCGAGCGTGGCCTCGCAGATCTCTATGGTCCGGTTGACGAGCTCCCCGGTCATCTCCTCGAACTTCTCCCGGGTGATGTTCATCTGGATGTGCAGAGGCTCCCCGTCCGGCGAGGTGATGATGAAGGGCAGGTTGATGTCGGACTTGGTGGTCTGGCTGAGCTCGCACTTGGTGTTCTCGGCGGCGTCCTTGATCCGCTGGAGAGCCATCCTGTCGGTGCGGAGGTCGATCCTGTGGCTCTCCTCGAAGGAGTCGATGATCCACCCGACCATGCGGTTGTCGAAGTCCTCGCCGCCCAGGAACGTGTCTCCGGCCGTGGCCACGACCCGGAAGACGCCCTCGGATCCGATCTCGAGGATCGAGATGTCGAAGGTGCCGCCGCCGAGGTCGTAGACCGCCACCAGCCTGTCGATCTTCTTGCCGAAGCCGTAGGCCAGGGCCGCGGCCGTCGGCTCGTTGATGATCCGTATGACATCCAGCCCAGCGATGGAGCCCGCGTCCTTCGTCGCCTGCCTCTGGTTGTCGTTGAAGTAGGCCGGCACCGTCACGACCGCCTTGTGGACTTCCTGGCCGAGGTACTCCTCGGCGACCAGCCTGAGCTCCTGCAGGATGATGGCCGAAATCTCGGGCGGCGAGTAGACCACGTCCCTGATCTTGATGCGCACGTCGTTGTGCGGACCCTGTATGAGCCGGTACGGATAGTTCTCCCTGGCGCTGGTGACTATGGGGGAGTCCCACTTGCGCCCCATCAGCCTCTTGACCGCGTAGATGGTGTTTTCCGCGTTGGTGATGGATTGACGCTTGGCTATCAGGCCGACCAGCCTCTTGCCTTTTTCCGTGAAGCCCACGATGGATGGGAGGACCTTCTTGGCAGAGCCCCGGCCCGTGAGCACGACCGGCCTCTCGTCCTCGACGATGGCCACGACCGAGTTCGTCGTCCCGAGATCTATTCCTATGACTGGTTCCATAGGAACGGCAATTTACTGGGTGTCTGGGGAACTGTCAAACCTCCCGAGAATGCATCGGTCGGCTCAGAACATGAGCAGGAGCAGCAAGGCCAGCGAGGCCAGGAATGCGACGATCCCGAGCGCGATCACCATCCATCCGTACTCGATCTGGCTCCTGCGCTCCTCGCGCGAGAGGGCTGGAGGCTGATCCGGCGGGGCCTTGCGGGACGGAGGCCTGGGCCTGGGGTCTCCCGGACCTTCCGCATCCCTCGACTGACGAGCCTTGCCGCCGGCCGTCCCGGGTGAGCCCGGTTCCTGGCCGGGCCTGGGCTCCATCTGGAGATCGTCCCTGGTCTCCAGGATCTCCGTGAGCCTGGCGTCGACGGGGTCGCGGAACCTGATGCGGGTTCCGCCGACCGAGATGATCTTCCCGTCGGACAGGCGGGCGGACCTCAGCTGCGAGCCACCACCCCCTGTCACTACCAGCGTCCATCCCGCAGGATCGGGCCGGAACTCCAGCTTGAGCCCGGCCAGGCGGGGATCCGACAGGCGTAGATCGCAGTCCCCTTCGCAGCCGACCTTTATGGAACGGCCCTGCGATGCCGGAAACGAGAGCGTCGATCCAAGCACAGGACCATCCGTGATCTCGAGCGGCGCCTCCTCTCCGTCTGCAGCTCCGGAGATCAGGGCCCTTGCCAGGGCATCGGTCCGATCGCCGCCGCCTCCCTCCTCCAAGGCGACGGCCAGCGAGGGAACGATCCTGTAACCGGCTATCTCTATGACGTCGTCGCTCCTCAGCGGCTGGCGGCACATCTGGGGGATGGGGGTCCCGTTCAGGCGCGTCCCGTTCGTGCTGCCCTCGTCCATGATCGCGTACCCGCCTCCGTCCAGGGTGATGGTCGCGTGATGGCTCGAGACCGAGGCGTGAGGGATGCGGAGATCGCAGACCGACCCTCTGCCCAGGACGATTCTCTCCAGGTCGAAGGCGATGACCGATGGCCTCGATGCCGGGGACGGCGGCAATACTGTGAATCTGATGGCCATTGCGGTTCAGCCCGTTTGCCCGTGATGGTGGAATTCCAGGCAAACACGATGTTATAATCCGCGCCTCGAGGGAATCCAGAAAACATGAAGTACACGTGCCCCCACTGCAGCAAGCAGTACGACTTCCGTGACGACATCCTGAAGCCCGGTGGCACCAAGCTGCGCT
>CAZGVR010000277.1:4002-5926 GCA_964528945.1 uncultured Myxococcales bacterium | reverse complement strand
GACAAGCTGGACCCCGCGAAGTACAAGGGGAGACTGCGGGTGGACCCTACCCTGGGGCACACGTCGACCATGGCCATCGCCATGGATCTCGACAGGCGGATCGGGATCGTGCACGGGTCGGCCTACTGCGGGTCCATGAAGAAGCTGCTCTTCACGGTCATGAACTACGTGCTGCCAGCGGAGGGCATCCTGCCGCTGCACTGCTCGGCGAACGAGGGCTCGGCCGGCGACACCGCGCTCCTGCTCGGGCTCTCGGGCACTGGGAAGACCACGCTGTCGGCGGATCCGCGCAGGACCCTCCTGGGGGACGACGAGCACGGGTGGAGCGACGACGGCATCGCGAACTTCGAGAACGGGTGCTACGCGAAGCTGATCAACCTCGACAGGAGGAAGGAGCCGGAGATCTGGAACGCGTGCTTCCACGAGGCAGGCTACCTGGACCACGGGGCCATCGTGGAGAACGCCATGATCTACCCGGACGGGCGCTTCGACCTGAACGACGAGCGGTTCACGCCCAACTCGCGCGGGTCGTATCCGCTCTCCTTCCTGAGCAACGTGAAGGATCCGCCGGTGGCCGGGCACCCTGGCACGATCCTCTTCCTCACCGCGGACGCCAACGGCGTGCTCCCGCCCGTTGCCAAGCTCAGCGAGGAGCAGGCCATGCTCTGGTTCCTGATGGGCTACACGAGCAAGCTGGCAGGCACCGAGCGCGGGGTGGTCGAGCCGAAGACGACGTTCTCCAGGTTCTTCGGGCAGCCTTTCATGCCGCGCAACCCCGACGTCTACTCGTCAATGCTGGGCGAGAAGATCCGCAAGCACGAGTCCAAGGTCTACCTGGTGAACACCGGATGGACGGCCGGGCCGTACGGCGTCGGCCACCGAATGGACATCACGATCACAAGGGAGATCGTGCAGGGCGCGCTCGGCGGGAAGCTGGAAGGCCTGGAGTACGACGCGGACCCGTTCTTCAAGGTGCTCGTCCCACGCACTTGCCCGGGGATCGACGACCCGTCCATGCTGAAGCCGGCGAGCACGTGGAAGGATCCCAAGGCGTACGAGGAGAGGGCGCGCAAGCTGGCCGGGGAGTTCGCGACCTCGTTCGGGAAGTCGTACGGCAAGAAGGGGATCGACGCGAAGGTTTCAGGGGAGTGCCCGGGGCTGGACAGGTCCTGCTGAGCGGGGGCGACGCTCGAGGTCCCGCCGGTCAAGGACAGGTCACGGTCTTGAACGCCGCATCCATGTACCATGGCGTGTAGGTGGACCCTGCGGGATCCTCCTCCTCCATCCAGGTCACGCCGAAGGCCGACCCGCTCCAGGCGATAGCCGGGTGCAGGCTCCACCCGGCCGAGGCCGCCACCTGGAAGTCGCCGGTGATCCTCGCGCCGTCCGGGGCCAGCACCGCCAGCCATATGTCCGCGCTGCCGGAACGGTTGTCGCGCCACGCGAGGCCATAGGCCGTCCCGGTCCACACGATGTCGGGCGTTGCCGACACCGCGCTGTCCGACGTCACGCGAACGTGGGAGCCGAGGATCGTCCCGTCGGGCGACAGGCGGGTGAATCCTATCTCGGAGTTCACCCATCCGTCGTCCTGCCACGCGATGGCCCACTCGGTGCCCGACCAGGCGAGCGACGGGCTGGTTCCCAGGCCGGCCCACGACGTGACGCGGACGTCGGACCCGATCTTCGTGCCGTCGGCCGCGAGCCTGGCGAAGTAGATCTCCGGGTCGCCGGAGTCGCGCTCGTCTTCCCAGGCGAGGCCCCACTCGCTGCCCGACCAGGCGACGGCAGGCAGCCGCGACGAGCCGACCTCGGAAGTGACGCGCACGGCAGTGCCGAGCGGCACCAGAGCCGGGGACACGCGCCTGAAGTAGATCTCGAAGCCGCCGTCGCGATCGTCACGCCACGCCACGCCGAACTCGGAGCC
>CAZGVR010000277.1:0-3992 GCA_964528945.1 uncultured Myxococcales bacterium | reverse complement strand
TCCAGGCCGCGGTGGGGTTCTTCTGCCGCGAGGTCGTGCCGTCGATTCGGACGTCGGCCGCTCCCTGCGGCGAGCCCGCAGGGTCGAGGAGACGGCCGTACACGATGTCCGTGTTGCGGTTCGAGCGGCCGTCCTCGAAGAAGACGCCGGCGACCGAGCCGGTCCATGCCAGGGTCGGCCAAGTGTTCCACCACGTCGCGCCGGCGTCGTTCACCATGACAGCGGCCGCGAGGGGCGTCCCGTCCGCCGCGAGCATTCGCGTGCGCACGTCGTCCACGCCCGCACCCCAGGACCGGCCCCACTGGTCGTAGGCGGCCATCCAGGCCGAGCCGGTCCACGCGACGTCCACGCCGTTGTAGAGCTGGGAGGCCGGGTCAGAGACCGTCACCACCGTGCCGGAAGTCGTGCAGGCAGAGGAGTCGCCCGGGTCCTCGAGCGGCGGGGAGTCCGGGATGATGATCTCCAGGCGGAACCAGGAGTCGGCGAGGCCTGTCGGGTTGCCGTCCCAGAGCCAGGTCGCTCCCAGCCTGGCCATCTCCGTCGGCTGGTAGAGCCACGCGCCGTCGCCGATGTCCTCGGCGAAGACCGCAGGGCCCCATCCCGAGCCGTCGAACGTCTGGTCGCACCAGCTGGCCTGAGGCTCGTCCCCGGAAGTGGGGAAGTAGCGCCAGGCCGCGGTGCCTGGCTCGGTCGGTCGGTTTCCGCGGGTCGCTATCTCGCGGCCGGCGACCTCGATCCACATGCCGAACGCGGCCGTGACGCCGGCGGTGTCCCGACCATTGACCCCGAAGGAGTTCAGCCCGCTCTCGAGGATCATCTCGAAATAGGTGGATTGCCTGAAGCACGTGTCGGTCGGCGGTCCGCACGCCCCGGCTGACCTGCCGTTCACGCACAGATCGAACGCGTCGTCGACTGCCACGTACATCCGTGCGAGGTACTCGCGGCGCGAGTCGCAGTCGTAGTCCACGCCCTCGATGTGGGAGACGGCGGCAGGGTAGACCAGGTCGTTCGTGTCGTCGCAGTCGCCGTCGAACTCGCTGAAGCCGTCGCCGTCGTCGTCGGTCAGGTAGGGGTCCGGCTCGGGCTCGATGTCGATGGGGTCGTCCGCGATGGCATCCTCGACCGCGATGTCCTCCTCGGGCAGATCGAGGGGCGGTTCCCCACCGTCATCTTCCGCGTCGTCAGGGGCGTCGGGCAGCGGGTCGGAAGGAACGTCCGAGTCGCCGCCCGAGTCGCCGGCGGTGTCGGGCCAGGTGTCGGCCGAGGTGTCGCCGTCTGGATGCGTGCGTCCCCCGCGGCTGCAGGCGAGAAGGGAGACGGTGAGCGGAGCGGTGAAGATGATGACGAGGGTATGGATCTGTCTCATGCGCTCCTCCGGATGGACCATTTATAGCACGCTTGATAATCTCGCGTGGACATGGATCCGAGACCGACCATGGACGACGTCCGGAGGGCGGCAGAGCGGATACGGCCCCACGCCAGGAGGACGCCGGTCTTGACCTGCACGTCGCTGGACACGCTCTTCGGCGCGCGCCTGTTCTTCAAGTGCGAGGGATTCCAGAAGGTCGGGGCGTTCAAGTTCAGGGGCGCGTGCAACGCGGTCATGTCCATCGGGGAGGCAGAGGCGCGAGCAGGCGTTGCCACCCACTCCTCGGGGAACCACGCGGCCGCGCTAGCGCTGGCTGCACGCATCAGGGGCACGGTCGCCCACATAGTGATGCCGCGGACAGCGCCGGCGGTGAAGAGGGCGGCGGTCGAGGGGTACGGGGCCCGGATCACGACCTGCGAGCCGACCCTGGCGTCGCGCGAGGAGACTCTGCGGGCCGTGGTGGCGGAGACGGGCGCGAGGGTCGTCCACCCATACAACGACCACCGCGTCATGGCAGGTCAGGGGACCGCCGCCCTCGAGCTGGTCGAGGAGGTGCCGGGCCTGGAAGTGGTCATGGCTCCGGTCGGCGGCGGCGGGCTCATGTCCGGGACCTGCATAGCCGTGTCGGCGCTCGAGCCGCGGGCGCGGCTGGTGGCTGCCGAGCCCGCCGGTGCCGACGACGCGGCCAGGTCGCTGGTGGAGGGCAGGATCGTTCCGCAGACCGATCCGCGCACGATCGCGGACGGTCTGAGGACGCAGCTCGGCACCCTGACCTTCCCCATACTCAGGGATCACCTCGAGAGGATCGTCACGGTGAGCGAGGAGGCGATCCTGGATGCGCTCCTCCTGGTCTGGCAGCGCATGAAGATAGTGATCGAGCCGTCATCGGCCGTGCCCCTGGCAGCCCTCGTAGAGGGCGGGTTGGGCGTGAAGGGCCTGCGCGTGGGCATCATCCTCACGGGCGGCAACGTGGACGTGCAGGATCTGGCCGGGATGCTCGCGAGGCGGGGGAGGAACGCGCCCTAGTTGTTGGCCTTGACCGGGCGGTAGGGGTGCAGGAAGGACGCCAGCGCGGACGGGCCGTGGGTCTGCGCGTAGATCATGCCCTGGCCCGAGAAGCGCGCCACCAGGCCCTCGCCGCCGAAGAACAGCGACTTTATGCCGCCGACCTTGGTGATCGTGTACTGGACCGTGTCCTCGAAGGCCACTATGTGGTCCGTGTCCACGATGTACTGGCCGTCGCAGCGCTTGGGGTAGATGCCGCCGTAGACCCCGACGAACACGGTTCCCGGGCCGTTTGCCTTCAGAAGGAAGAGTCCCATGCCCGAGAAGAAGCCGCGCGCCCCGCCCCACTTGGTGTCGAGGGTGACGGTGGAGGTGGCGGCGACGTAGGCCGACGACTGGATCATGAGCGATCGTCCGGGCTGGAGCTCGAACGGGACGATGTCGCCTGGCGCGCCGTGGGCGAGCATGACGCGGCCCGGGCCTCCCTGGGCCGTGAACGTGTTCTGGAAGATCGACTCCCCGCCCAGCAGCTTGCGCTTGGCCGCGGCCAGGATCCCGCCACGGGCCTCTGTCTTCATCTTGACGTTGCTTGACATCGCGAGCATGGCGCCGGACTCGGCCACGAGGGCCTCGTCGGGCTGTAGCGCGTAGTCGATGATCGCGAAGTCCGGACCGTGCTTGATTTCGTATGGCATATCGTTTTCTCCTCCCTCAGTTGCTGCGGGGCGGCAGCTTGGGACCTATCAGCTTGCCGAACTCGCCCGGGTTGCGGGTTTGCATGTAGAGGATTCCCTGCCCCTGGAAGCGGCAGACGAGCCCCTCCGCCGAGAAGAAGGTGGAGAACCACGAGCCGACGCGCCTGACCTGGAACTGGAGCGTGGGCTCGAAGGCCACGACGTGGCCCGTATCGATTATGAAGGCGCCGTTCACCTGCACGGCCTTGATGCCGCCGAAAGCGTTGAGTGCGAGCGGTCCGGAGCCCTTGGCCTTTATCCAGAACATCTGGCGCTGGCCGAGGATGCCCTTGAACCCGCCCCACTTGGTCTCGATCTCGACCGACGGCGCGGAGCAGAGGTAGGCGCCCTGCTGCACGACGAGATCCTTGCCCTGCATCTCGTAGATCATTATGTCGCCCGGCAGCTTCGGGGCGAAGGTCACCTCGCCCGGAGCGCCAGCGGCGGTGAAGGTGTTCCTGAAGAAGGACTCTCCGAGGAACATGGACCGGCCGAGTCCCTTGAGGAACCCTCCGACGCCCTTGCCCTGGGTCACCGACGTCTGCATCTGGATGTGCGCGTCCTGCGTGACCAGGGATCCGCTCTCCGCCATGACTGCCTCGCCGGCCTCGAGGTGGCAGACGGCGATCGAGTATGCCGGACCGAGTGCTTTTTCGATGCGCATGTCTCGTCCTCCCTTCCTAGCCGTAGAGTCTCGGCGAGATCCAGTGCACGAGCCCACCAATGGTCCTCGTCTGGATGTACAGCTTGCCTCGCCCGTTGAAGTGGCACGTCAGCCCCTCGCCCGAGAGCAGGGTCGCCTTGAGGCTCCCCGCGCCCTTGATCGAGTAGGTCAGCGTGTTCTCGAACGCCACGATGTGGCCCGTGTCGACTATGAAGGCGCC
>CAZGVR010000276.1:4824-6015 GCA_964528945.1 uncultured Myxococcales bacterium | reverse complement strand
ACTGCCAGACCTCGTGGCCCTGCTGTTGCGTCGGGCCAGGAAAATGCCATGATAGCTCCCCGTGCTGATCAATCTTGGCGACGGGCGGACCGTTGAGCTGTCGGTTCCCTTCGTCTCGACCTCGCCGGCCGAGACGGTCGACTGGGGAATCCGTCTCGGCAGGAGCCTGCCAGCCGGCACGGTCGTCGGCCTTTCGGGGGAGCTAGGCGCCGGGAAGACGCTCCTCTCCGGGGCCATACTCCACGGCGCGGGACTCGACGCGGCGGTCGACGTCGTGAGCCCCACGTTCGGCATACTCACCAGGTACCCGGGGCCCGTGCTTCTTCAGCACATCGACCTCTCCAGGCTGCGCAGCGCGCGCGAGGCCCACGCAGCTGGCATCGTGGAGGCCATCCTGGAGCCCGGCCAGGGGGTCGTGGTCGTCGAGTGGTTCGAGAAGTTCCCGGAGATCCACCCTGCCGCGTACCTCGGGATCTGCCTGGAGATGCGGAATGACGGGAGCCGCCTGATCATCGCGGGAGGACCGGATGGCTGAGGCCGTGGGCATCGACGTCGGCGGCACCTTCGTCAAGGGCGGCCTGGTGGATACGGAGGGCCGGATCCTCGAGACGGCCAGGGCCCCGACTGACGTGGAAGGTGGTTGCCGCGCCATCGAGGCCAGCATCGTCGAGGTCCTCGACATGCTGGGCAAGGCCGGACGGGCACATGCCATAGGGGTGGGCCTGCCCGGCATCGTGAACCCATCCACCGGAGTGGTGTCCGCCAGCCCCAACATTCCATGCTGGAAGGACTACCATGCCGCACGTGCGCTCGGCGTCCTCCTGGGAAGGCCGGTGCTCGTGGACAACGACGCGAACTGCGCCGCGATGGGCGAGCACTGGACCGGAGCCGCCCGGGACCTCTCGTCCTTCCTGATGATCACGCTCGGCACCGGCATCGGCGGCGGGTTGTTCCTGGATGGACGAATCTGGCGGGGAGAGGCCGGACGCGGCGGCGAGATCGGTCACCTCGTGGTCGATCAGGAAGGCGAGGAATGCGGCTGCGGCGGGCGCGGCTGCCTCGAGACCATCGCCTCGGCGACCGGGATCGCCAGGATGGCCAGGCGCATGGGGGTGACCGGAACGGTGGAGGAGATTGCAGAGATCGCCCGTCGCGGGGACGGGCCCCAGCGATCCGTGTTCGAGCGTGCGG
>CAZGVR010000276.1:2672-4814 GCA_964528945.1 uncultured Myxococcales bacterium | reverse complement strand
GGCTCAACCTGATCGACGTCCATACCGTGATCGTTGGTGGCGGGCTATCGAGGGCCCTCGACCTTCTTGCCGGCGGAATCCAGGGCGAGGTTGCCTCGCGCGGCTATGCCCTTCCCGACGGCGTGCCGCGGATCCTCCCCGCGGTGCTGGGTGACGACGCCGGGCTCGTGGGTGCGGCCAGGATGGCCATCGTGGCAAGGACATGAGCGGATCCGGCCCTGCGGCGCATATCTACCCGGTGCGAAAACGCAGCGCATGTTGATAGTTGGCGGATTGTCTGCTATGTCTTTTCGGATAGTTACCGGCTCTACCGAAGCTTTTTAGGAGGTCGTCATGAGACGAGGAGCGAGGTGGTTCACTCTGGTGCTGGGATCGGGCCTGTGGATGGGTTGCTCGGCGCTCACTGACTTCACGATGCCACGTGACACCGGTACGGATCTCGACGTCCTGACGGACGATGGTGCCGAGGTCGACGTCGTGGAGGAAGACGTCGCGGTCGACGACGTGACCGTCGACGACGTCCTGGTGGACGACGCGATCGAGGAAGACGCCCCGCCCGACGGACCATCCTGCGGGAACGACTCCCGCGAGGGATCCGAGGTCTGTGACGGCACGGATCTGGGCGGTTCCAGCGTGGACTGCACGGACTTCTCCAACTTCACCGGTGGCGAGATCGGTTGCCTCGACGACTGCTCGGACTATGATTTCAGCGCGTGCACGGGCGGGTGCGGCAACGACCTCATCGAGGGCTCGGAGGCATGCGACGGCAGCGACCTCGACAGCGAGACGTGCGCGACCCAGGGCTACTCGAGCGGCACTCTGGCGTGCATGGGCGACTGCACGGACTTCGATACGTCCGGCTGCGTTGGCGGATGCGGGAACGAACTCATCGAATCCCCGGAATCTTGCGACGGCACGAACCTGGGCGGACCCACCGAGGATCAGTGCACGGATCACGGGTTCACCGGCGGCGTGCTCTCCTGCCTCGGCGACTGCTCGGACTGGAACTTCTCGGGCTGCACGGGAGGCTGCGGCAACGGGGACGTCGAGGGCTCGGAGGCGTGCGACGGCGCCGACCATGCCGGCGAGACCTGCGTAACGCTCGGGTACACGGGCGGCACCCTCGGCTGCCTAACGAACTGCTCGGACTTCGACGAGAGCCTGTGCTCGATGACGTGCGGGGACGACACGATAAACACCGGCGAGGTCTGCGACGGCACGGATCTGGGCGGCACCTCGGTAGATCAGTGCACCGACCACGGGTTCACCGGCGGGGTCCTCGACTGCATGGCCGGGTGCGACGCATACGACTTCAGCGGCTGCACGGGAGGCTGCGGCAACGACCTCATCGAGGGGTCGGAGGGGTGCGACGGCACGGATCTGGGCGGCACGTCGGAGGACCAGTGCACGGAGCACGGGTTCACGGGCGGCACCCTGTCCTGCCTGGCCAGCTGCTCGGACTACGACTTCAGCGAATGCACGGGCGGTTGCGGCAATGGCCTGAGGGAGGGCTCCGAGGTCTGCGACGGCGTGGATCTCGCGTCCCAGACTTGCCTCACGCTCGGGTTCGCGAGCGGCACGCTCGTGTGCCTGCCGGACTGCTCGGGCTACGATCGCACGGTCTGCGTGGGCGGCTGCGGCAACGGCACGCAGGAATCATCGGAGGATTGCGACGGGGCCGACCTCTCGAGCGAGACCTGCGTGACCCTGCTCCACGACAGCGGCACGCTCGACTGCACCGGGACCTGCACGTTCGACGAGAGCGGCTGCGGCGACTGCCACAACGCGACCATCGACGGCGACGAGCCCTGCGACGGGGGACTCCTGGGCGGCGAGACCTGCGTGTCCCTCGGCCACGACAGCGGAGCCCTGGCATGCAACGCCACCTGCACGGGGTACAACGTGTCCGGCTGCGGCGACTGCCCCAACTCCATCATCGACGGCAGCGAGGAGTGCGACGGGCTGCTGCTGGGCGGCGAGACCTGCGTGTCCCTCGGCCACGACAGCGGAACGCTCGACTGCACGACCGGGTGCCTTTTCGACGAGGCGGGCTGCGGCGACTGCGACGGCACGGCCATCGACGGAGACGAGGAGTGCGACGGGCTGCTGCTGGGCGGCGAGACCTGCGTGTCCCTCGGCCAC
>CAZGVR010000276.1:373-2572 GCA_964528945.1 uncultured Myxococcales bacterium | reverse complement strand
GACAGCGGAACGCTCGACTGCACGCCGGGCTGCCTCTTCGACGAGGCGGGCTGCGGCGACTGCCCCAACACGTTCATCGACGGCGACGAGGTCTGTGACGGCCTCAACCTCGGGACCGCCACCTGCGTGACGCGCGGCCACGACAGCGGCGACCTCGCATGCGCCGGCAACTGCCTGGCCTTCGACGAGGCAGGCTGCGGAGACTGCCCCAACACGCTCATCGACGGCGACGAGGTCTGCGACGGCCTCAACCTGGGCACGGCCACTTGCAGTTCTGCGACGGGCGGGGCGCTGCCCAACGGGACGCTCGCCTGCGCTGCAGACTGCCTCACCTTCGACACGACCGGGTGCACCATCTAGTCCGGAAGCGCCCGGCGTGATCCACCGCCTGCTCGCAAGACGGATCATCTCGACGTTCTCGACGATACTGGCAGTCCTGACCACGGCCCTCGCGGCCATGCAGATCGTACGTCTCGGGCCGCTCTTCCTGGGTCCCTGGGTGGGATTGTCGGACTCGATGTGCCTCCTCGCCGTCGTGCCATTCCTGGCGGCCGCGATCCCGGCCGCCCTGGCCATCGCGATGGCTATCGAGGCCGGGGCCATGTCGCGACGGGGGGAGCGCCAGGCGATTGCCGCGTCGGGCATCACTGCCAGCAGGGTCGCGGCCGCGCCGGTCATGCTCGCGGTCGCGGGCGGAGCGGTCGTGGGTTTCCTCTCGGTCGTGGCCACGCCGGCCGCCATGCGTGTGCTGGTCGACGGCCTCGCTTCCCTTGCCGCCAGGGCCGCCGTGGGATCGCTCAGGGCCGGGAGGTTCGCTGACCTGCCCGGCGGCGGGGTCATCTACGCCTCTCGAGTCGAGGCTCGCGACGGAACCGCATCGCTCGAGGACATGCTCATCGGTCGCGACGAGGACGGCCTCCTCGTGGTCACGACCGCCAGGCAGGCAAGGCTGATCCAGGTCGCAGGGGAGCCTGCGCTGCTGGAGATGGACCGGGCCCACGTGTCGATCGAAGGCGTGCAGGGTGCTGCGTCAGACCTCTCGGCAGGCAAGGCCACCCTGCCCATCGATCTGGGTGCGGCCATCCGCGCTCGAACCGGCGAGGTCCCTTCCGTGCTGGCGGCCCCCACCGCGGACCTCGCGTCCGCGCTCCACGGCGATGCAGGTCTCTATCACCTCACCACGCGCCTCGCGGAGCCTGCTGGCGCGATGGCCATCCTTCTTCTTGCTGCCTGGCTATTCGCCTACCCGGTCATCCGCAGGCCTGCGGGTCCCGTGGCAATGCTTGCGGCCGCGATAATGTCCTGGCACGCCCTGGCCAGGGGTTCGGAGGAAGCGTTTCACGCAGGGCTCGTGGACGGGACGCAGGCCGCCTGGATCCCGGTCCTCGCCACCCTCATCCTGCTCGGCCTCCCGGTCCTTCTCTGCTGGAGGACGAGGAGGACCGGTCGCGCCATTCGCCGATTCTGCGGACTGAGTCGTCCATGAACCTGGAGGCCGCCCCGTCGTCCACGTCCGTGACCCTGATCCGGCCGCTGCGGGTCCGTATGACGATGGCCGTCTTCCTGCCCGCCGAGGGCACGAGGTAGACCGCGACCAGGTCCCCAGCGATCCCAAGCGCCAGGAGGGCTGCGGAGATGATCAGGTAGATCCCGAACCTGGTCCACGCCCATTCCACGAGGAATGCGAACCCGAGGACGGCACCCAGGACGAGGAACAGGGCTCCCACGAGAACCGGCGCGATCCTGAAGCGTTTCTCCAGCGCTACCGACTCCAGGCTCCAGGGCGGCATGCGGGCGCTCCTGCTGCTCAGGTCACGCCCCAGAAGGCACGTCCTCGAGTCGAGGAGAAGGCCTTCATCGTCGATCCGCAGCGTGCAGGGACGCCTGTAGCCGAGCAGGTACCCGGCGGCCAGGTTACCCAGGAACCGCAGGAGGAGGAGCCCCGTGATGGCCATGACGAACCTGACGATCCTGCTCTGGCTCCTGGTCTCGAGCCTCCCATCGAGGGTCTCCACTCGTTCCATGCGGGTGCTCCCATCCTCCATGTCAATGACCCTCCCCGAGGAGCCCGGACGCACCGTCCAGCAGCCTGAGGACCGGCCTTGCAGGCGCCCGCCCATCGACGATCACCCACTCCCCCTGCGTCCCGAACTCGAGATGCTCGAGCACGTCGGCCAAGCCGATGAGCCGGGCCAGCTT
>CAZGVR010000276.1:0-348 GCA_964528945.1 uncultured Myxococcales bacterium | reverse complement strand
GAAGGCCTCGACATGCATGGTGGCGCCTCGAGCCACGGCCATGGCATCCACGTGCGGCCCGGTCCGTCCGGAGAGCGTCAGGCCGTCGGCGGAGAAGACGATCCCGGCGACGACTTTGCCGGCGTCCACGAGGGACGCGTAGGGCTCCCTCAGCCTGGAAGAGGCCGAAGCCCTGAGTGACTCGCCCGGAAAGGCGATGATCCTGAGCTGTGCGGCCCTGGGCAGGTCCTTCCTGGCGCTCCTGAACCTCTCATCGGCCTCGAGCCCCGGCCTCCCGTCCAGGACCTTGTCGATCATGGAGCGGATGCCCGCAGGATCGCCAGCAAGGACCACGCAGGACCCGGCGAA
>CAZGVR010000275.1:0-6034 GCA_964528945.1 uncultured Myxococcales bacterium | reverse complement strand
GTCTGGGCCGTGTCTCAGTCCCAGTGTGGCTGATCATCCTCTCAGACCAGCTACCCGTCTTCGCCTTGGTAGGCCGTTACCCTACCAACTAGCTGATGGGCCGCAGGCTCATCCTCAAGCGCCAGCTTTCGTGAAGTGGCCGGCTTTGACCTCAAGTCCTCTCGAACCCGTGGTCTCATGCGGTATTAGCCCTCCTTTCGGAAGGTTATCCCCCACTCGAGGGCAGATTACCTACGTGTTACTCACCCGTGCGCCGCTTTACCGGGGATTGCTCCCTTTCTCGCTCGACTTGCATGTGTTAAGCGCGCCGCTAACGTTCGTTCTGAGCCAGGATCAAACTCTCCAGTTGAATCGGTCAACTGGCGGCTCCCGACCTGAGATCGGGAACCGCGAGTGCGTCCCGCATAGCGCTTGCTACCCGTTCATCACCTGCGTGACGAACAGGGAATTCGATCTGCTATTTAGTTTTCAAGGATCGAAAAACCCGGTTTCAGGGCGAAAGGCCAGTATATAACTTCCTGGCCTTCCTTGTCAACCCCTAATCTCCCTCGAGGAAACCCCCCCACAAGGGAAGGCCTCTATACATCACCCGCTCGAAGCCTGTCAAGCCCCGAGATCGATCTTTTTCGTCTCGACCTTCGGCGTTCCAGGAAGGGCCTCGTTTCGCACGGATACGAGCCTCGCGACCTCGATGGCCATTGCCATGAAGGCCTTGCCCGACGGCGATTCCGGCGCGCCCACCACGCTCGGGACTCCCTCGTCGCCCGCAACGCGCACGCCGATCTCTAGCGGGATCTCCGCGATCAGCGGCACGTCGCCCTCGGCGGCCATGCGCCTCCCGCCGCCGTGCGCGAAGATCTCGGCCTCGAACCCGCACTGCGGGCAACGGTAGAGGCTCATGTTCTCGACGATGCCCAGGACCGGGACCTCCACCTTCCTGAACATGGCCATGCCCCGCCTCACGTCGGCGAGCGCGAGGTCCTGCGGCGTCGTGACCATCACGATGCCCGTGACGCTCACGCTCTGCACGAGCGTGAGCGCTATGTCGCCGGTGCCGGGAGGCATGTCGAAGACGAGGTAGTCGAGCTCGCCCCAGTCGACGTCCGAGATGAACTGCTTGAGGGCGCCGGAGGCCATGGGCCCGCGCCATGCGACGGCCTGATCGGGATCGGTGAGCAGCCCTATGCTCATCACCTTCATGCCGTGCGCCTCGACCGGGAGCATGCGGTTCCTGCGTCCCATCATGGGCCCGCGCTCGATCCCGAGCAGGATGTGGGCGCTCGGGCCGTACACGTCCGCGTCCAGGAGCCCGACCCTCGCGCCCGTGCGCGCCAGGCCGGCCGCGAGGTTCACGGCTACGGTCGACTTGCCCACCCCGCCCTTGGCGCTCGCCACCGCGATGACGTTCCTGACGTCGCCGCCGATCTCAACGGAGCCGATCACGCCTCCCTGACCGTGGCGGACCCTGGAGGTCATGGTCACCTCCACCGCCTGGACGGCCGGGATGTGCCTGCGCACCGCCTCCTCGGCCTGGGCGCGGAAGTGATCCTTCACCGGGCAGGCCGGGGTCGTGAGCTCGATGGTGAAGCTCACGTCGCTACCCTTCACCACCATCTTCTTGATGAAGCCGAGGTCCACGATGTCCCTGTTGAAGTCCGGATCGATCACGTCCCTGAGCGCGGCGTAGACGTCCTCCTTGCCGAACTCTTCCTCTTGGCTCATCGCTGGTCTCCTGTGTTTCCGGCGGCCGCCGGAAGGCCGCCGCCGCCGGACTTGATGTGCTCGTACGCCCACCTGAGGCCTGCAGTGCCCAGGCGATCGGTGAGCCCTCGATCGTGGTAGAGGAGAGGCTCCCCCGGATCCTGCTCGTAGATCGCCACCTTCCTCGCGGGTACGAACGTGCGCCTGAGCTGGCAGAAGACAGCCCCGTTTGCAAGCCCTATGGCCAGCCCGTGATCCTCGGGCAGCGACGCCACGCCGGCCGACTCGGCGATGGCGGCTCCCACCTCGGCGCGGTAGCCGACCGAGCCTGCCGGCAGGCCGGAGAGGACCGCCACGCGCGGGGCGGCCGTCCTCGCGGTGCGCGCCATCTCCTCGATCGCGCCCATCCCGCCCTGCCCTAGCCGGGCCACGAGCACGATCGGAGGGCGCTCCCTGGGCTCGGCCACGGCCGCACCTCCGTCCTCGACGATCAGGAGCGCCGCGCGCCCGTCCAGGCCCACCCTGAGCCCGGCCAGGGGGCGCGACAGCGAGCCCGTCTCCCCGGGGCCCGAGAGCGGCACGAGCAGTACCTCGCCGCGCTCCGTCCTCACCTGGTGGCGGAGCCCGGGATGCAGGATGCTCACGCCGCCGACCGCATCCTGGAAGGCGCCGGCGATCCACCCCCCGAACTTCACGAACGACGGGTACGAGAGCAGGAGATCGATCCTGGGCGCTCCGGGGTTGGACCGCCGCATCCTGCCCACCAGGTCCAGCAGCCCTTCGAGGTCTGCGGTGCGGCCCGTGCCAGGATCCGTGACCAGGATCGCGGAGAGGTCGGCCGGCCGGTAGCCCTCGGCGACGAAGCCCTCGACGAAGCCGGGGCCGGGGTTCACGGCCAGCATCCGCCCGTCGTGGAAGAGCAGGAAGCCCTTGGGATCCGCGTTCCTGCCCCGATCCAGGCGCTGCCGGCCCCTGCCCAGGAATGCGATGAAGGACGGGAAGTCCCGCGAGAATGCCGGGAGCGGCGCGAGCAGTCCGGCCTCGTCGCCAGGAGCCGCGTACGATCCCGGGCCGAACGCCTCCTCCCTCCTGATGCAGAAGTCGATCAGCCTGCTCACGAGCCGCGCCTGGGGGTCGGGCTCGCCCGGCGAGGCTCTATGCACGAGATCCAGCTTGTAGGCCGCGAGATCGGCCGCCCACCCGTGCTCGGGCAGCGTGGCCCCAGCGCAAATCGAGTACGCGTCCCTCGCCTCCGCCGTCCGGCCCAGCGTCTCCAGGACCTCCCCTCGGGCGAGCAGGGCAGGCACGTCCCCGGGATCGCGCAGGAGCGCGGCATCGAGGTCCGCGAGGGCGTCCTCCGGGCGATCGAGGTTCGAGAGCGCCGCGGCCCTTCCGCGCAGCGCGATCGCGTCGTCGGGTGCGGCCTCGAGCACGGCGTCGATG
Organism: uncultured Myxococcales bacterium; assembly: GCA_964528945.1. Taxonomy (GTDB): domain Bacteria; phylum Myxococcota_A; class Polyangia; order DRWM01; family DRWM01; genus CAZGVR01. Next base: position 2,890 of record CAZGVR010000275.1, on the reverse strand, counting down.
TTCTCCAGCGCGGCCAGGTGATCCCCCAGCCGCCCGAGGGTGATCGCCAGGTGGCGGCGCGAGACGAGGTCGCCCGGATCGATCTCGAGCGCCCGCTCGAGGCTGTCTGCGGCGGCCCTCAGGCGGCCGTCCTCGGACAGGGCCACGCCCCTGAGCCGCAGGATCCCGGGATCGTCCGGCCTGAGCGCGAGGGCCTGGTCCAGGGATCGCACGGCCTCCGCGATCCGTCCGCGCTTGGTGAGCGACACGGCCCTGAGCCGCAGGGAGACGGCGTCCTCGGGCTCGAGCGACAGGGCCCGGTCGAAGGCCCTCAGCGCTTCCCCGTCCCTGCCCATCTCGCTCAGGCAGATGCCCTTCTGCCTGAGCACCTTCACGTCGTCCGGATCCGTGTCCAGGGAGGCGTCGAGGCTGGCCAGCGCCTCCTCGTGCCTGCCGAGCCGCTGCAGGGCTATGCCCCTGAGCAGCAGGCACCGCGGATCGCCTGGCAGGGTGGAAAGGCACGTCTCCAGATCCCCGAGGGCCTCCTCGTGCCTGCCCATGGAGCCCAGCACGATCGCCCGGCTCCTCAAGAGGAACGGGTCGTCCTCGGAAATGGCGAGCCCGGTCTCGAAGCAGGCCAGCGCCTCCTCGAGCCGCCCGGAGTCGGCCTCCGCGATGCCGGCCTCCCGCCAGAGCCTGGGATCGTGCGGCCGCGAGGCCAGGGCCGCGTTGAAGTCCCTGGCGGCGTCCACGGGCTGGCCCTGCCTGAGCAAGAGGGCACCGCGTGCGCGGAGCGTCTCCGGATCGCCCGGAAGGTCGCGGAGCACCGCGTCGAACATCCTCCTCGCGTCCTCGTGCTGCCCAGACTTCACGAACACGATCCCGATCTCCCGCGAGCACGCCGTGCCGCTCGCGCCCGCCTCGAGCGCGGCGTGCAGGAGGTCCAGGGCGTCGTCGAACCGGCCGGCCTCCCCCAGGGCGATGCCCTTCGCGAGCATGGACTCCGCGTCGCCCGGCTCTATGGCCAGGGCGCGGTCGTAGTCCTCGATCGCCTCCCCGGCCCTGCCGGCGGCGGCCAGCACGATGCCCCGGGATCGCATGGCGTGGAAGTCCAGCGGGTTCAGCTCCACGGCGCGGTCGTAGGACGCGATCGCCTCGGCCTCGCGCCCGGTCCTCGCGAGTATCGCGCCCATCCGCCTGTGCGTCCTGTTGTCCCCCGGGTCAAGCTCCAGGGCCCGTCGCAGGCAGGCGAGCGCCTCGTCGTCCCTGCCCAGTTCGGCCAGGATGCCGCCCAGCGTCCTGAGCGCGGCCAGATCGTCCTCCCGTATGGCGAGCGCGGCCCTCAGGCTCCCTTCGGCTTCCTGCGGCCTTCCGAGCGCGGCAAGGGTTATTCCCTGGTTGCGCAGCGCGTCCCTGTCCCCGGGCCTGAGCTCGAGCGCCCGTCCGAAGCAGTCGAGCGCCTCCCCGTGCCTGCCCATCTTGCCCAGGCTCACGCCCTTCTGCCTGTGGCTGGCCGCGTCGCCAGGGTCTCCCCGGAGCGCGAGCTCGAAGCATGCGATCGCCTCCGTCTCGCGTCCCTGCTTGCTCAGCGCTATCCCCTTGAGCCTCAGCGTCCTCGTGTCGCCGGGCCTGGCCGCGAGCGCCGCGTCGTAGCAGGCGATCGCCGCCTCGAACAGCCCCATCCTGCTGAGCGCGCCGCCCTTCCCGCGCAGGGCATCGACGTCGCCGGGATCCGACTGGAGGGTCCGCTCGAACGCCTCGAGATCTTGGCTGTCGCGGCCGCCGCTCACGACGTTATCTCTATTATGTCGCCGTCCTCGATCAGGTAGTCCCGCGAGACCCGGATGCCGTCCAGGCCGCGTCCGTTCCAGACCCTCGCGAACTTGAACTGATCCGCGAGCTCCTTGTGGATCTTCTCGGCGAACCCCAGCACCGTCTCACCCTGCCTGAACACGAACGGCTCGGTCTCCGGCTTCTTGCCGCGGAGCTTCGCGTAGACGCGGATCATGCCGAGCATCCCCCACAGCGCCGGGCCGATCTCCCCGCATCCCTCCCCCGTGGATCCGCTCGCGCCGATCACGGTCCAGCTCACGCCGATCTCGGTCCGCACCAGGTCGAGGAGCTCGTGGGCGTCGCCCAGGTCGATCCGGTTCGCGATCACGATGGCAGGGAGGAACCTCGCCGGCGGCGGCGTCTCCACTGCCTGTTCCCGGGTCGGGACCAGCGTTATCCTCTTGTCCTCGAGGCTCGCCGTGATCTCCCGCCACTCGTACACGGGGTCAGCGCCTCCCAGGTCGAGCACCACGAGCCCGGCGTCCGCGTTCCGGACCGACTGCGGGACCCAAGGGACGGGCGAGTCCCTGCCCGTGGCCGGGAGGTCCACGAGCTGGATCGTGATGTCCATGTGGTGGAGCATGGCAGGCTGCGGCGCGAGCGTCGTGAACGGGTAGGGCGCGACCCTGCACTCGGCGTTCGTGAGCCTCGTCACGAGCTGGCTCTTGCCCGAGTTGGGAAGCCCGATCACGGCGACCTGGCCCGCGCCCTCCTTCTTGACGTATGCGACGTCGATGTGATGGCCGGCCGACTTCTTCACGGGCTGCTTGCGCGCCTTGGCGAGCTTGGCCTTGATGTCCGCCTGGATCTTCTCCGTGCCCTTGTGCTTGGGCACCGTGGCCAGCATCTCCTCGAGGGCGGCGATCTTCTCGTCGTGGTCCGCGGCGTTCCGGTACCTCTCCTCGGCCGCCTTGAAGTCTGCTGTGAGGTTCGCTGGCATGCTGCCCTCGCATGCTCGCCACGGGACGCGGCCGTGTCAATAGCCGGCGGTGTGGAGGCATCCGCTCAAGGGAGGCCCGTCATGATTGGCCCATCTCCGGGCGCGGGAATCGCGATACCCCGGGAAACGAGCCTCAAT
>CAZGVR010000274.1:2124-6050 GCA_964528945.1 uncultured Myxococcales bacterium | reverse complement strand
GGCGCCCCCCTAGCGCTTAGCCGGCGCGCTGATCACACCAGTGGGTGCCTCGGTATGACTTCCCAGCGCAAGAGAGCGTCCACCACGTCGCCGATCGGAAGGCCCATGACGTTGAAGGGATCGCCATCCACCGAGCCGATCAGGGCGGCGCCCAGGCCCTGTATTGCGTAGCCTCCTGCCTTGTCGGTCCACTCCATGGCCCGGACGTAATCCTCGACGCGATCGCGCGTCAGGTCCCTGAACGCGACCCTGGTCGAGGAGTGCCCCTCCTCCACGATGCCGGCGGCCTGGCCAGCGAGCGCCCATGCCGTGATCACGATATGGGTCCTTCCGGCCAGGTCACGGATCATGGACCGCGCATCCTCCGCGTCCCCCGGCTTGCCCAGGATCCTGGTCCCGAGCACGACGATGGTGTCTGCGCCGAGCGTCCACGCGGGCGGCCGGCCCGCTGCCTGGAGCGCGGCGGCCAGTGTCTTTCTCCTCGCATTCTGCTTGGCAACCCCTGCTGGCTCGACGCCCGAGGCCCCGTCGTCCTCGGTCACGCCAGCAGGGCACACCACGCAGGGGATGCCCGCGAGCCGCATGATCAGCCTTCGCCGCGGCGAGGCCGACGCGAGCCTGAGGACGGGCAGCGCCTCTCCTGAAGGATCGACCATGGCCCGTGCTTGTTCCACGGATCGACCTCGCTGTCAAACTCCGCATCTCTCGGCTATAGTCCGGCCATGCCCTCGATCCGCGAGCGTACCGAGGCCTGGGAGAGGCAGGTCCTGTCCCCAAGGGCCTCCCTGTCCTCTTCCTCCAGGGGCAGGTCCGTGCCCGAGGAGCCGTGCCCTGTGAGGACGTGCTTTCAGAGGGACCGGGACCGCATCGTCCACTCCAAGGCGTTCCGCAGGCTCAAGGGCAAGACCCAGGTGTTCTTCGCGCCCGCCGGGGATCACTTCCGCACGCGGCTCACGCACACGCTCGAGGTCTCCCAGATCGCGCGGACCATCTCCCGCGCCCTCCTCCTCAACGAGGACCTCACCGAGGCCATAGCCCTGGGACACGACCTCGGGCACACTCCGTTCGGCCACACCGGGGAGGACGTCCTCGGCCCGGTCCTGGCAGGCGGCTTCCACCACGCGAGGCAGAGCCTGAGGGTCGTGGACGTCATCGAGAAGGACGGCCGCGGCCTGAACGCCACGCTCGAGGTCAGGGACGGGATACTGCGGCACACCAAGGGCGGCGGCGAGATAGCGCACACGGGCGGCGAGGATTCCCCGGGCACGCTCGAGGGCGAGGTCGTGCGCTTCTCGGACGTGATCGCGTACCTGAACCACGACCTGGACGACGCGCTCAGGGCAGGCCTGCTCTCGCCCGCCGACCTCCCGGTGACCGTGGCCGCTCACATGGGAAGGACCCACGGGGAGCGCATCCATCGCCTGGTGCTGGGCATCCTGGGCTCTACCGAGCCGGGCGTTTCCGCGCACGTGGCCATGGATCCGGATCTGTACGCGGCCATGAACGACCTGAGGGAGTTCATGTACGCGCGCGTGTACCTCCACCCGGACGTGACCAGGGAGATGGACAGGGCGCGCGGGATCCTGCGGCGGCTCTGGGACGCGCTCGTCGGCAGCGAGGCCCTGCGCGCCGAGATCATGGGGCCGAAGGCCTTGGATCAGGACGTGCCGCGCTCGGTGGCCGACTTCATCGCGGGCATGACCGACGCGTACGCCGTGGATCTCCACGACAGGCTCTTCGTCCCCAGGAGGTGGTTCCACACATGAGCGGCACCCGGTCGAACGCCTTCGACGTGCTCGGTGCGAGGGGCTTCGTGTACCAGTGCACGGACGAGGGCGGGCTCAAGGACCTCCTCGGCAGGGAGAAGGTCACCTGCTACATCGGGTTCGATCCCACTGCTGACAGCCTCCACGTGGGCAGCCTGGTCCCCCTCATCGCCCTACGGCACATGAAGCGGGCCGGCCACCCCGTGATCCTGCTCACCGGCAGCGGCACTGCCATGGTCGGCGATCCGAGCGGCAAGCAGAAGATGCGGCCCATGATGACGCTCGACGAGATCGAGCGGAACGCTGGCGACATCTCGGCCCAGCTCGCGCTCGTGGTGGACCGCGACATCGATGGCTGCGGCCCGACCATAAGGCTCGACAACAGGGAATGGCTGGCCAGACTGGGCTACGTCGAGTTCCTGAGGGACGTCGGACGGTACATGTCCGTGAACAGGATGCTCGGCCGGGAGTCGGCGAGGCGGCGATTCGAATCGGACGAGGGGCTGAGCTTCCTCGAGTTCAACTACGCATGCCTGCAGGCGTACGACTTCCTGCACCTCTTCAGGACCTTCGGCTGCCGCCTGCAGATGGGCGGCCAGGACCAGTGGGGCAACATCTGCGAGGGCATCGACCTGATCGCTAGGCCCGAGACCGCGGGCGGCAAGGCGTATGGCCTCACGTTCCCTCTGCTCCTGAGCCAGTCGGGCGAGAAGTTCGGCAAGACGGCCGAGGGCGCGGTCTGGCTGGACGGCAAGCGCACGCCTCCGTTCGACTACTACCAGTTCTGGAGGAACACCGCGGACGCTGACCTCGAGCGATACCTGCTCCTGTTCACGGAGCTCCCGGTCGAGTCGATCCGGTCGGAGTGGAAGGCGAACGTCAACCGGTCCAAGGAGATCCTGGCCTACGAGAGCACGAGGATGGTGCACGGCCCCGAGGTCGCGGCCGAGGTCTACCGGACCGCGCTCGGCCAGTTCAGGCCAGCGGATCCCGAGGGCAGGATCACCCTGGGATCGGGGATCCCGTCGCAGATCACGGCCGGTGCGCTCGCGGGTGCCGAGGACGGATCGGTCCCCGAGGTGCGCGTGGAGGCCGCCAGGCTGCCGGTCCCGGTGCTGGACCTGCTCGTGGTGGCAGACCTGATCAAGAGCAAGGGGGAAGGGCGGAGACTGATCAAGCAGGGCGGGATATCGCTCGACGGTTCGCGCATCGAGGACGAGAAGGCCACGGTGTCGGGCCCAGGCAAGGACGGGCGTTCGGTCCTGCTCTCGATCGGCAAGAAGAAGCGCCGTCGAATCGTCTTCGAGTAGCCCCCACGCATGGCCGCCCGTGGTCCTGGCCTCATATGTCCTCCTGAGTACCGGGGGGGAAGGAGGACGTCATGAACAGGAGATTCGTCTGGACACTGGCGGCTGTGCTTGCCGCCGCCGCGTCGAACGCTGGCTGCGCCATATACATGGATCGCAACAGGGATTCGGTGCTGCTCCAGGGGATCGACGTGGACCAGACGCTCGACGTCGCGTCCGACGAGCTGGACAGGGGGGTCGTTCTCGGGCTCTGGGCCATGAGGGATCAGGTCCTCACGCCCGATCAGGCGGGCCGGGTCTCGGACCTCTACTTCTCGCACATCGAGCGGATAGACGATCCTGGCACGAAGGGCAGGGCGTTCAACGTGTGGCACCTGACCTGGGCCATCTCGAACATGTACAGGCAGGGGGACGAGGGAGTGAAGGCCGCTCTCGAGGGGGCCTACGGCGACGCCGGCAGTCGCGTGGCGTCGCTCGGCTTCCCCGTGGCCGGCAAGTTCTACTCGGACGACCGCATCTACCTCGGCGACTTCCACGGCATCGCGCACGTGTACGCCCAGTCCCACCTCGTGGTGCCCGGCAACGACGAGCACCTCCAGTGCTACGAGGAGTACGTGAACCCCTGGAAGTGGTGCCCGTAGCGAAGCTGCCCCGTTCCGCGGCCGCAGGTCAGCGCTCCGTGCCCGTGCTTGCTTGTGGCGCGTTCCCTGCCATGATAGAAGGAAACCTGTGGGACGAATCGACAAGATCCTTCTAGCGATACTGGAGGGACGCAGTGAAATGATGATGTCCAACAAGTACGCCTGAAGGTATGTTGCTCGAGCGGACACCGGGCATACTGCAGCAATGGGAG
>CAZGVR010000274.1:0-2114 GCA_964528945.1 uncultured Myxococcales bacterium | reverse complement strand
CTGTTGCAGCGGCGTGGGCGGCTTGTGTCGCCGTTGGGGTGGCCTCGTGCTCCTCGCGCTGCCCCGCTGGTGATGCGAGCGAGGAGACGGCGCTGGACGCTGCGGACGGTTCCGACCAGGTGCCGGAAGTGGACGGGCCCGAGAGCGTCGACGGGGTCGGTGACGGCAGCGGCGACGGCGTGTCGGATGGTGGCGCCGACTGCAACGATGGCGCCGACATCGATTCCGAGGCGGAGCCGGCTCCGTGCGACGACGGAGATCCCTGCACCGAGGACATCTTCGATCCGGCGACCGGTGGTGTTTGCCTCCACGAAGGCCTGGACGGAGACGACGATCGGTACAGGGCCGCCTTTGCCCCGGGCGGGGATTACTGCGACGCCACGGACTGCGACGACGGCGACGCCGGCGTGCACCCCGGCGCCGTGGAGACGTGCGGGGACGGAGTCGACCAGGACTGCGACGGCGAGGACGGTCCCATGGGGCTGCTCGCGGCGGAGTCGATGATCTCGCAGGATGACGTCAGGTACTCCAGGGATCCCGCGGTCGACTGGAGCGGGAGCGAGTTCGGGGTCGCGTGGATCGACGACCGCCCGGACGGGCGCGGCGCCTGGTTCGCCAGGGTCGGGGCCGGGGGGATCGCCGCGGCCTCGTTCACGGGGATCGGCGATCCAGACGTCCACGGGTGCGGAGCCGAGATCGAGTGGGCGGGCGGTGCATGGGTGGTTGCCTCGGACTCCACTCCGGAGGAAGGCGCCGGAGCGCGGATCGCGATTCTCGATCCGGCAGGGGTCCCTGTCTCGGACACCTTGCTCGTGAGCGCGGCTGGAGAGTATTCGGAGTGTCCGGACGTCGCATGGAGCGGCAGCGAGATCGGCGTAGCCTGGGTGTCGGACATCGTCACAACCGACCGTGCGGTCAGGTTCGCGCGCTTCGCGCCGGACGGCGCCAGGGTTGGCGACGAGGTCGAGGTCGCGGCACCGGGAGTGGGGCACGTGTCGCCGCCCGCCCTTGCGTGGACCGGGGACGGCTGGCTCGTCGCCTGGTTCTTCGAGCCCGTCTATCCTGACACGTTCGTACTGGAGACGAGAAGGCTCGACATGGGCGGGGTCCCTGTGGCGGATGTGATCACGGTCGAAGATGCGAGCAACGGCACGTGGGCCCTCGAATTCGTGCCGCCCGAGATGGTATGGACTGGAACCGAGATCGGCATTGCCTGGCTCGACTCGAGCGATCTCAAGATCCTGCGCGCCACGAAGTTCGGGGAACCGATCGCTCGCTGGTTCCAGGCGGCCGACCTGGCGGTATACGGTCCGGGCCTCACCGATCCCGGTTCCATGGGTCTCGCCTGGACGGGGAGCGGATACTGGGTTGCATGGCAGGGATTCGAATCGGGAGACATCGCGATCAACGCGAAGCACGTTGCTGGGGATGGAGGGTCGATGTCGCCTCCCCTGCGGATCTCCGGCGAGGCATCCGAGATCGCCCACCCCGCGATCGCATGGTCGGGCAGCACGCTCGGGACGGTCTGGACAGCGAGGACCGAGCTCACGGCCATGGAGGTGCTGTTCGCGGGCGCGGGGTGGTGCCCGTGATCCGGGCGGCTGCAGCGGCGGTGGCCGTGGCAGCGGCCGCGGCTTTCGTTTCGGGGTGCGACTTCACCGGGAGCTGCGGTGATGAAGGGACCGATTGCGCGGCGGACGGCACCGCCGACTGCGGGGCGGACGGACCGAGCGAGGACATCCCGGGAGGCGACCCGTCGGACGGATGGGATGGAAGCGACGGGCCGCCCGCGTGCGGGGATTGCGACGACGGAAATCCCTGCACCTCGGATTCCTGCGACGAGGGTACCGGCGCGTGCGTGCACGGCCCCATCGACGCGGACGGGGACGGCTACGCAGCGATGATCGCGCCCGACGGCTCCGCGTGCGGGGACGACTGCGACGACTCGCGCGCGGACGTCCATCCCGGCGCTTCCGACGCGTGCGAGGACGGGATCGACGCTGACTGCGACGGGATACCGGAGGGGTACTGGAGCTCGCCAGCGATCAGGCTGTCGCTGGACGATTCCAGATCCTCCGTGGGTCCGGACCTCGCATGGGACGGAAGCGCGCTCG
>CAZGVR010000273.1:4558-6082 GCA_964528945.1 uncultured Myxococcales bacterium | reverse complement strand
GGCATGAGCCACTTGGGGAACCCGGCGTTCAGGTAGTAGACCACGTGACGCTTCTCGCGGTTCGCTTGCGCTATGACCTCGCCTTCGGCGTCGCGATAGTCGACCCACATGTTGTGCCGAGCGCCCCAGTATTCGAGCGCGTCGGTGAGGCCGCGCAGCGGCTCCACGCCGTTGACCGGATCCTCGCCCTCGCCACCGGTGTAGGTCGAGCGGGAGAGCCGGATCGTGCCGAAGCGATCCCACTGGGTGTCCGGGACCATGAGCGGCTCGTAGCTGGAGCGCTCCGGGCTCCGGACAAAGGTGTTCCGGACCGTGATGCGGGCCGAGGTGAAGGGGACGTATCCCATGTAACCGAATGCGTCGTAGCTGGGGCTCCAGATCTCCTGGTTCACGAACGAGTACATGTACGGGAAGCCCTCGCCCGAGCAGTCGGGCGCGACCTCGCCCGTTAGCGGGCTCGCGCAGGCCTCGGAGCGAAGCTCGCTCGTGTAGTGGGTGCCGTATGTCTGGTCGAAATCTGCCGAGGTGTAGCGGACCTGGGGCAGCCACTCCTCCTTGCACACGGGAAGGGTGACCTCGTCCGTGCCGTCGGCGTAGCCCTGGTCTGTGCCCTCGAGGCACGCGAAGGCAGTGGCCTCGCGCGTGATCGCGCCCTCGGAACCGAAAGCGTCGGTGGGGTTCCAGTAGAACCCAGTGACCGTGTTCTGGCTCCAGTCGACCCGCATGTAGTCGCGGTCGTACCATGGACGCTCCGAGGTCGTCTCGGCCATTACGTTGAGCCTCTCGCCCGTGACCGGGTTGTACTGCCGGATCACGTCGAGGTGTTCCTCGATCGGGAACGCTGCCACGACTCCGCCCCTGTACTCGGGGTTGGTCTCGTCGTCGTCGGCGCCGGTCACGATCGGATCAGCCCTGAAGGCGTAGAGGAAGTTCTCGTCTATGAGCCAGCGGATGCGCTCGGTCGCCCAGAGCTCGGTCGATCCCGTCTGATCGCCGGTGAAGGTCCCGTAGTATCCCATCCACGACGACTCGTAATCGTGATCGACCACGGTCCGGATGTAGTACCACTCGCCCTGGAACAGGGACTTCTCCACCACGTTCGTCTGGACCCAGTTCCGGTCCGCGCGCGAGGTCTGGCAGGAGACCAGCCCCAGGAGCAGCGCTGCCGCGGCAACCGGAAGGATCGGCTTCATGTTCGCGCGTATTGTGTGCTTCATGGCGTTCCTCATATTCCACCTCCTCCCGTCACATGCTCGGGGTGTAGCCCATGTACGAGTTGATCCCGTACCTGTGCTGCAGCTCGATGGCATAACTAACGAGAGACTCCAGCCCCGTGTTCACGTTTCGTTTGTCAGCGATCTCCTCGCTGAGCAGGCCTTCGGTGGCGAACCCACAGTTCGTGCTGGTGTCGCCGTCGTCCAGGCAGATGAACCACGCGTCGAGGTTCTCCTGCGTTTGATTCATCTTTTCGAGAACAGCGAAGGCGATTGATCCTCCCCTCTTGCTGGGCTGATCTGCGACATG
>CAZGVR010000273.1:322-4548 GCA_964528945.1 uncultured Myxococcales bacterium | reverse complement strand
GGAAGGCGAGGTAGGTAATATGGGTTATCTTGGAAGTGTAGACCACGTAGTCCGTGCCCTCGACCAGGCCGGGATCGAGGTCCACGTCGTCCAGGCTGCCCACCTTGTAGAAGTGGAGCTTCTCCTGTGGGTACGTGTCGAAGTAGGTGGGCAGGTAGGCCAGGCCGTAGAGCAGCCCGTAGTTCTGTAGCATGAACGACTTGCCGTCGTTCAGCGCCGGCATGCCTCCGTAGAGGTCCTCGACCGGCGGCCTGCACTCGTCGTAGTTCACGATGCCGTCCATGGCCTCGGTCGTGCAGTTCCCGCGGTAGAAGTCTATGTACTGCAGGATCGGCAGCTTTGTCGTGGGATCGATGCTCACCACGCGCGGCGCGTACATGGACGGCTCCTCGGTGATGAGGCCCTGGAGCAGGTTCATCATCTCGTCAGGGAACACGTCGTAGAAGCTCACGAAGTACATGTCGTCGTTCGAGTAGTTGAACGTGTTGCCGCGAGCCATGAGAGTCTCGAGCGCGAACATCTTGTCGTAGATGGTGCCCACGAACTCGAGCTTGTAGATCCCGTTCAGGCCGGTCTGGTAGCTCGTGTACACGTGCCTTCCGAGGCCGGTCTTGATGTACAGGTCTGCTAGAGTCGAATCGGTGAACGGGCTATTCCTGACGTATTGGTTATCGTATTCGTCCAACAAATAAGTTCCGATGTCCGGGATGGAGATCATCTCCATCCAGAAGTTGAGCAGATCCACGGACGCCATGTACTGGTCGTAGAATCCGAATGGACCCGTGTCGTTCCTGTACGCGTCCCCCTCGGTCGCATAGCGGTAGATCATGTCATTGAATATGATGAGCGGCTCGAAGATGTACCGGGACCACGCTCCCGCCACCGTGCCGTAGTCGAACGTGGCGCGGTACCTGCGGAAGTAGGTGAAGAGGTACTTGCGCAGGTAGGTCTCGCGCAGGTTCTCGACCATCTCCCTGTAGCTCGCGCCCTCGTCGAACACGAAGCACTGCGAGTCGTTTCCGCCGACGTCCGGCCGGTTGTAGTCGTCGCAGTACTTGTACTTGCGCGCTACCAGAGCCGGTCTGGCCGGGTCTGCCTGGCTCGCGTAGTAGGCCTCGAAGTCGGCCCAGAAGTTCGTGCACATGCCGTTGCCGCTCGTTGCGTTCGTCCCGCAGGTCTGAACGAAGCCCGCGGTCATCTGCGCGGGATTGAGATCCGGGTACAACGGCCCGCCGCTGCCGTAGGGGCAGTCCGCATCCGTGGTGCATGCCTCGCCACCACCGTAGTAGGTCCACAGGACCCGGTCGGTGTTCCTGGGCGTGATGCACGTGTCGGTAGCGCCCGCGGACGGGTCAGGGCAGTGCATCAACAGACCGGCGCCGTTCTCGTACACCTCGACCTGGTCGCCGTATCCGAAGAGGATGGCGGCCCTGTCGTACGACTGGACGAGCGAGCCCTCGGGCATGTAACGCTCGTACCAGTTTGCAGTATAATCCATCATCGAGGACGTCATCCAGGTGTCGATGCCAGCGGTCTCGCGCTCGTGGCGAGCCGCGTTCCAGGCCACGTCGTATTCCTGGGCCTCGACCGCGTCCAGGCTGCCGTCCGCGTCCACGTCGAAGGAGAGCGGGTCGGGCAGCGGGTACGTGGTCGCGATGTCGTAGTAGCGCTCCGAGTAGTTCCACGGGTCTGCGGTGCCGCGCATGTTGTGGCGCAGTCCTATCACGTGCCCCATCTCGTGTATGAGGGTGTCCTTGTAGAGCTTCTGCTCGATCTCGAACACTAGGTTCTTGCGCGGCATGCCTGCATGGTCCTGGGCGAACTTCGCGACCGAGAAGTCGATGAACGAGTTCGGCATGATCACGCAGTGCTGGGCCGTGTAGTACTCGGTGGAAGCGTTGAGCCGCGCCATGGTGGTTCCGAGATCGGCCCGGAAGGGGCTGGCAATCTCCAGGATCGCGTCGATGGGCCGCGGCGCGTTCTCCTGGACGTCGAACCCGGCCAGGGCGAGGGCGTCGTCGTTGTCCACTAGCATCCTCTCGTAGCCAGTGCCCTTCATGGAGCTGAGGCGTCCGGGCGCGAGAACGTTGGTCCAGCCCTCGGTCCCGTGAAGGAACTGGGCCTTGGTGGCCATGACCTCGTCCATGTGGGCCCTGATACCCTCGGGGGACGCGCCGAGCGGGGTCACGGTGAGGCCAGTCCGGATGGCGTCCCTGGCCGGCCGCGAGGGCTGCATGGTCATTCCGAGGTTGTCCATGAACTCGCGCACGTCCTCTCCGGTCTCGTACGCCAGCTCGGAGACGTTGCCGGTGATGAGGTCGTACTCGTCCATGGCCCTCATGCGGTAGCCGTGGAGGGCGGGAGCGCCCACGTTCGCGTCGCCGGCGATGTTCTCGCCGGTTATCGGATCGCCGAGCATGGTGGCGATGCCCAGCCATCCCACGTTGGGAGCTGGGAGATCGACGTAGGAGAGCAGGTGGAACCTCAGGTCCCCCCTCTCCTCGCACTGCACGCCGAGATCGAACAGCTCGTCGTCGGACAGCTGGTCGATGTCGGACTTGCCAGCGTCGGCCATGTAGCCCTGGATCCGCTCCTGGATGTCCGAGGGGAACATGTCTATCGGCGCGTCGCAGGAGTTCACCCTAACGATCATCCAGCACTCGTCGCCGTAGAAGCGCAGGCGGTTCTCGTCCTTGAAGGCATCCATCCCGCTGACCTCGGGCCAGTCGCGGTCATCCGGATTCAGCGGATCGAACTGGGGCAGCGGCTCGTCCGGGGCCTGGGTGCTCGGGTTAGCCGCATCACCGATCCAGCACCTGATGTCGTTCCGGGTGTCGTCGGGCTGCTCGAACCAGTTGCGCGGCTCGTCGAACGCCCGGTTTGGCAGCGGGTCGCCTGCCACGGCCCGCTGGTTCAGGGCGAAGACCTCGTTCCACTCGGCGAAGAGCTGGTACGCGGGCCTCACGAGCCAACGCGGCGTCTCGGGCGACGTGTAGAACATCGTGGTCCGCGGAGTCCTCTCGGACTTCGGGATCAGGTTGCCGTCCGCGTCGTGGTAGTCGCGCCAGAGGCGGAACATGGTCGCGTTGCGGTTGTAGAGCTGGGTCTCGCCGTAGGCGGGATCGCTCGGGTCGTCGGCATCGCCCGCGTCGAAGGTCCACTGGCCGGTCTGGAAGAACCCGAAGTGGTTCTGCTTGGTCCGGTCCTGGTAGTCAGTGGCGGCGAAGTCGTGATGCTCGCTGATCTTGAGGAACGCGTGACGGATGGTCATCGTGTTGCTGGAGCAGTAGGGCGCGTTGGAGTAGACGGACATGCAGAAGTTCACGGGCTGTCCCGTGTAGGGGTCCGGCACGAGGCCGGGCGAGATGATCTCCTGAGTGACGAAGCTCATGTAGTAGAGCTCGCCATCGTCGTAGTCTCCCTCGCGAACCGACGGCGTCGCGGGATCGTCCACGAAGTCGGTCCCATGGACCCTGTCGAACTCCAGAGAGGCGCGGTGGAACTGGGGGGCGTAGCTCGCCGGGAACTCGCCCGGGTTCTCGGTGCCGTCCTGCACGAAGAGCGGCGCCTGCTCCCTGGTGAGGATGCCTCCCATGTACCCCTCGAACAGGTTCAGGTTCGTGACGAGGGGCGTCATGGTGATCTGCGACCAGTCCACGCGCATGAACTGGCGCTCGTACCACCTGCGATCGAGGGTGTTCTCCTCGATCACGTTGTATTCCTCTCCAGTGGTCGGGTTGTACGCCCGGCGGATGTCGAAGTGGCTCTGGATCTTGTAGGCGATCACCGGCTCGCCGATGTAGTCCGGGTTGTCGCCATCCGGGTTGCCACCCTCGACTATCTCGTACGACCTGAAGGCGTAGAGGTAGTTCTGGTCGATGACCCAGCGGATACGCTCGCTCGCGTAGATGTCGGGGCTCGAGAAGTTGAGGCCTTCCTCTCCGGGGAAGCCCCACTCGTCGGTCTCGACGCTCACGTCGATGATCTTGTTGGCGTACCACCACTCGCCCTGGAACATCGCCTTGTCGATGACGTTCGCCTGCACGTAGGAGCGTGGCTCCTGCTCCTGCGCGCATCTGTTGGCGAGGCCAGTTAGGATCACGATCGCGGCCGCGACCCTGTGCATTGGGGACCTGGACATGCCTTCCTCCTTGTATGAGAAGGACCTCTTGTTTCCTGTCGACTGCGCCATAGATCGGAAGAGCACACGTCTAGGGAAAGAGTGT
>CAZGVR010000273.1:0-312 GCA_964528945.1 uncultured Myxococcales bacterium | reverse complement strand
TTCTCGAGCTTGTCGGCCTTACCCTTCCTTGCGAGGTTAGTGACGATGACCTCGGGGTAGAGGACGAAGTCGAGATAGATGTTCGTGTTACGGTTGAAGAACGGAGCGTAGTACTTGGAGTTGGGTGCGAGCATCGGATTGTACGTGTCCGTCCCGAGGGCGATCGTCATGAAGGGAAGCACGTCGTAGCCGATCTCGAAGGTGTACCTCATGAGGCCGGAGTGGTTCGTGTTCCCGCCCCACGCGTCGACCTCGTAGGTGCCGCCTGCCACAGGGACCTCGGTCTTCGAGACGGGGTAGAGTATCCGGTTG
>CAZGVR010000272.1:0-6119 GCA_964528945.1 uncultured Myxococcales bacterium | reverse complement strand
GAAGCACCTTCCGGACCGTCGGCGACATCCCCCTCGCGACCGTGAGCGCCGAGGTCGGGGACGGGGGAAGCGCGATCGGCATCACGACCGGGAACGTGCGAGCCCTCTCCCTCTACCTGGACGAGGCCCCGGTGAATCAGGCCGGTGCCCTCGAGGTCACCATCGACGGCGCGGCAATCGTGGTCGAGGAACGTCCGGCAGACGGACGGCTGCCGCTGTCGAGGACGGACGATGGATGGAAGATCTGGCTTCCCGGCGATCCCCCGCCCTGGGGCGCGGGGCTGCACAAGAGGGCCGGTCTCTCGGGCCCGATGGGCGACGCGAACTACGACGAGCAGGTCCACGTCTACGGGACTGCCGTCCCAGGAGACGTCGAGATCCTCGAGAAGGCCGCGCGGCTCGGCGCACGCAACTGGCACGAGGGCAAGAACTTCGTCGAGGTGGACTTCCCGGTCGTGGCGGACGTGGACGTGACCGACGAGATGATCCGGACGAAGACCCTTGTCCTCTACGGCACTTGGAAGGACAACCCCCTCATCGCGAAGATCGGGGACTCCCTTCCCGTGAAGATCCTGGAGAAGGGGATCGTCCTCAGGGACGAGGTCCTCACGGCCGCGGACGCAGGCGTGCGCCTCGTCCATCCTAACCCGCTCAACCCCGAACGGTACGTTGTCGTCCTGGCCGGCAACTCTGCGGAGGCCGCGGCCGCAGGAGGATCGAAGTTCAGCCCGTACCTTCCCGACTACATCGTGTTCGACAAGCAGGCGACCAAGAAGTCTCCTGGCATGGCAGTGTCGAAGAAGGTCCCGTTCATCGAGGCAGGCTTCTTCACGGAGACGTGGCAGCTGCCATGATCGGCTCCCGGGACTGGTCGGTGTACCTCGTCACGGACCCCGCGCTGCTGGCCGGACGCGATCTCGCGGGGGTCGTGTCGGCGGCCATAGGCGGCGGGGTGACCGCGGTCCAGCTGCGGGACAAGGATGCAACCGATCGCGATCTCGCCTCGACCGGACGCAGGCTCCTTGGAGTGTGCCGCGGCACGGCAACCACCTTCATCGTCAACGACAGGGTCGATCTCGCGCTGGAGATCGGCGCGGACGGAGCCCACGTCGGACAGGACGACATGCCCCTCTCGGAGGCCAGGAGGAGGCTCGGCGCCGGTGCTGTCCTGGGTGTGTCGGTCAGCACGGTAGAGGAGGCGGTTCGCGCGGAGCGGGGAGGGGCATCCTACCTTGGAATATCGCCGGTCTTCGCCACGCCCACGAAGCCGGACACTCCCGATGCAACGGGGATCGAGGGGATCGCGGCCATAAGGGCGGCCGTCTCCATCCCGATCGTCGCGATCGGCGGCATCGACGAGTCGAATGCGTCCCTGGTCGTCGAGAGGGGTGCGGACGGGGTCGCCGTGGTTCGCGCGATAATGGGAGCCGCGGATCCGGGGTTGGCCGCCCGGCTGATCGCTTCCAGGGTCCGGGAAGGGATGTGCAGGCGCTGACCGGGTCAGGCCACCCGCTCGACCCTGGACATCTGCTCGAGCTCCTCGGGCTCCAGGCTCGCGATGGTATCCAGGAGGGCGACCAGGAAGCTGCCAGGGCCGGTCGTCCTGGCCGCCGCCTTTTCCCCTGCCACGCCGAAGAATGACAGGGCAGCGGCAGTCCCGTAGGCGGCGTCGCTGGTCTCGGCCACGAAGGCGGCGATCAGGGCCGTCGCGGTGCAGCCCATGCCGGTGACCGTTCCCATGACAGGGTGCCCGTTCCTGACGATGAAGGTCCTCTCGCCGTCCGTGACGAAGTCCTCGGGACCGGTGACGGCGGTGACGAGGTTCTTGGACCTCGAGAGCGCGAGGGCCGCCTCCCGAGCGTCTGCTACGGCGGCCGAGCTGTCCACGCCCCGGGTGACCGAGATCTCCCCTGCCGAGGCCTTGACCTCGGAGGCGTTCCCCCTGAGGACCGTGACCCTGCACTCCCCGAGGATCCTGTGCGTGGTCTCCGTCCGGTAGCTGGTCGCTCCAGCGCCCACGGGATCGAGGACCACCGGGATCCCGCGAGCCCCGGCAGTCCGCCCGGCGATGATCATGGCCTCCACCCAGTCCGGCTCTAGGGTTCCGATGTTGATGACCAGCGACGAGGCAAGGGATGCCATGGCTCCGACCTCCTCGCGGGCGTGCGACATCACCGGTGAAGCGCCGCACGCGAGCAGGGCATTGGCCGTGAGGTTCATGACCACGTGGTTCGTGATGTTGTGGACCAGCGGCCGGGATTGCCTGACCCTGGCAAGGATGTGCGCAACCCCATCGTTTTCGGCATTCGGCATTGAAAACCCTCGACCGTGCACCTGTTGGGGCACGGGGCAGGTATATAAGAACGCCGCTTGGCTCGGCAACTTATTGACTGCTGGATGGGCTGGCCGCGCCCGCCGTGGTCTCGTCGGGGGCCGGGGCCTTGGGGGCGGGGGGGTCCGCCGACTTGGCGGGCTGGGTTGCAGTGGCCGGGGATGCGGCTGCAGCAGCCTGGCCGGTCGCAGGGACCGCAGAGGTTGCCTGTGCCGGGGCGTCCACTGCCTTCATCGATGAGACGATCGCCTCCGCAAGCTTCCTCGAGCCTGCCACTCCCTCGCCGGTTGCCGGGTAGGACAGGGACAGCTCGACGCGTGCGTGGGCCGTGAAGATCCAGTACACGCGCTCGAGCCTGTCGCCGTGGTCTGCCTCGATCATGAACCAGGGACCGGCATCGCACTTGTCATCGCCCTTTCCAGGGATTGCGACCGGCTTGCCCTGGCCCAGGATCCAGTCGGCCAGGAGCCGCGCCTGGGCATCTGCGGCCGGCAGGACAGCGCCCGCCGGGTTCTCCGCCAGCCTCACGGTGAGGATCTGGCTGCCATCCGCGGACTTCGCCCTGTAGGCGAACGCGGGGTTCCCCTGTCCCTCGACCGGACTCACGGCCACGGCGCCCTTGAAGACCGCGAAGCCGAGACCCGAAGCATCCAGCGGGACACGGTCCCCGAGCGCGATGGCCTTCTCCACCTGCTTGAGGGAAGAACCGGCACCCTCCTTCGCGGAGGACGTGTCGTCATTGCCTTCCTCGGCCTGCTGGCCGGCCCTGTCCTTGGCGGCAGCCTTCTCCTCCTTGCCCCTCTTGACCTGCATGTAGACCATGTACCCGATGAGGGCGGCGCCGAGGACCCCGTAGCCGACCCAAGTTATTATCCTCTTCTTGCGGGCCTCCTTCTCCTGCTCCTCCTTCACCCTCGGATCCTCCTCCCTGCGGGAGGCAGCCGGGCGTTCCGATTCACCGCCGGAGCCGCTTCCGAGGCTGGCGCCGCACCACTTGCACCGGGTCTCGCCGGGCGAGTTGAACATGGAGCATTCCGGGCACTCCTTCATCTCTCCACCTCCCTCAAGGTGATCGATCATTCCGGTAACAGCCTGAGGTATTCCAGGTAATCCGCATTGCCGCTCAGCCAGCGCTTGATTATCCTAGTGCCAACGACTTTGAGCAACATGTTGTAAGGGGATGGCGTGCCGAGCCCCCGCGCCTCCCGTCCAGCCAGGCGAGACACGGTGGCCACCATGGACTCGAGACCGTCGTTCGCGGCCCTGAGCAGGTTATAGTAGTCCGCGTACGTCTCGAGCGCCATGTTCTGCAGCTCCAGCGGCTCGAAGCCGGCGGGCTGGAACACGACGTGCATTGCATCGTAGTAGCGCCACATCCTGTGCAGGAGACGCCCCTCGGCCTCCAGCCTCCGGAACAGCTCGGTCCCGGGGAAAGGCGTGAGAACCATGTACTGGACCGAGTCCACCCTCGAGCGCCTGACGAAGTCGGAGGTGTCCCTGAGGACCGCCGCGTCGTCAGCGTCCGACCCGAACACGAACATCCCGTGGACCCGTATCGAGTGCTCGTGGAACCTGTCGATCGCCAGGCGCACGTCGTCGGCCGACTGGCCCTTGTGCATCTCCTTGAGCGCGAGGTCGTTGATCGACTCGAACCCCACGTAGACCCGCGCGCAACCGCTCCTCGCCATCTTGTCGAGCAGCAGCACGTCCTTCGTGACGTCGGCGCGGACCTGGGCGGTCCACCACCGGATCTTGCCGCCTGCCCTCTCGAGTATGCCGTCGACGATCCTGTGCGTCCTGTCCTTCCTGGCTGCGAAGTTGTCGTCGTAGAAGAAGACCTGCGGGATCTCGAGGCGGTCCAGCTCCTCCATCACGCGAGGCTCGCTCATGGTGCGGTAGCCGCGGCCGAACATCGCGGTGACCGAGCAGAAGTTGCACGCGAACGGGCAGCCGCGCGAAAGCATCACCGGCTGGACCCTGAGCCTGTCGCGGGCGGCGAGGACCGACCAGTCGATGAACGGGAGGGTGTCCATGTCGAGGACCGGCGTCCCGTGGATCTCCCTCTCGGAGGAGCCGTACCGGACGAGATCGAGGATGACGTTCTCGCCCTCGCCGACGACCACGTTGTCCGCGAAGGCGAGAGCCTCCTCCTGCATGAAGGACACGTGCGGGCCGCCCATGATGACCCGGCCGGCCGGGTTGCGCCGCTTGAACTGCGCCGCGAGCTCGTACCCCCGCTCGACGGTGGACGTGAGGCAGGACACGAGGAGGGTGTCAGCATCCAGATCCGTGATGCCGAGCCTGCGCCCGAGGAGATCCTCGTTGACGACCGTCACGTCGTGGCCGGCCTCGCGCAGCATGGTGCCGAGGTAGAGCGGGCCGAGCAGCGGAAGGCCGGAGAAGTACGAGAACACGTTCGACTCGACGGCCGCAGGCTCCACGATGAGAACCTTGCCGCGGGAGTGCACGGGCATCAGGGGCATGGAGAGTCCATCCTTTCAGCCGCCCTTCCGCCCTGTCCTGTTCCTGGCCCAGGTGATCAGCAGGATCCACAGCCCGAAGAGAACGAGCGATATCGGCCAGAGGCCGGGGTGAAGCCCGAACACAATCAGGAACACGATCGAGAGCAGCATCAGGAAGGTCCCGGACATCCACATGACCCTGCGAATGCGGATTGCATACAGGGACGCAAGGATCGAGCTGACGCCCACCATCGCGATGAAGACGGGCCACAGCCGGACGAGGATGCTCCATGACGTGTAGTTGCAGATCAGGAAGAGCACCGAGACGCCTATGAGGTACGACCCGGTACCCATGAGAACCAGGTCTGCCCTGCTCCGCTGGAAGAACAGGAGCAGGAATCCGAATCCGACGACCGCGGGGAACACCGGCCAGAGCCGGTGGACGCCATCGACCACACCGATCTCCTCGAGCAGCAGCAGGATCCCGACGCACAGGCAGAGGATCGCGAGAGCCCTGAACTCGCCCCTCAGAAGCGCCATGGATCCTGCCCGCCTGCGAGCAACGAGCGGATCCACCCGGAGGTCCGCACGGAAGCAGGGCTCCACCTGGGTGTCTGGGACCGTCCCCGCGACCCTCCTCTCGGCAAGATCCATGTCGCCCTTCTCGTTCCCTTCCCTGTCCATATGGGTCGGCTGCATATTGAACACTCGGTCCGTCATTTTCAAGTCAAATGAGGCCGGCGAGCTCGAACCTGGTCACGATCCAGGCCCCTCCGATCCGGGCTGCCTCCACGGCGTACAGAGCGGCATCCTCTTCGGATCTGTAGGCCAGGAGGGAAAGGGCCGCATGGTCGCCGTCGCCGGAGATCAGGACGAAGCTCGAAGGGTCGGCTTCACCCGCGACCGCGGTCGCATCGCACCCCGGCAGCGAGGCCCCGGTCTGATCCACCGGGCAGCCGAATGCCAGGAAGGGTGGACCGGGGATTCCCAGCTTCCTCTGCAGGGCGAGCGCCTCCCCCGGCCCCATGTGCAGCACGACGGCCGGGTATCCATCGTACTGGAGATCGGTGCCGGCAGGTCCTACCACGATGACGGGCTCGTCGCTCGAGACGAATCCCAGGAGGGCGAAGACCGCCTCCCGGAGCGCGATCGCCCTGTCATCCGGCTTTGCCGGGAGCTTAGACGACCCGGATGGCGCTGGATCCGCGGCGTCGGCAATGCCGTCGCCGTCCGTGTTCTTCTTCTTGGGATCCGTGCCGAGCCTGGCCTCGACGGGATCTGCCCAGCCGTCCCTGTCCGAATCCCCGCCGAGGTCGCCCGGACAC
>CAZGVR010000271.1:4356-6131 GCA_964528945.1 uncultured Myxococcales bacterium | reverse complement strand
GAGAACTCGCTCAAGGGACGGATCGCGATGTACAGCGGCGACAGCCTGGTCAGCGAGTGGTGGCACAAGACCGACGAGGAGCTTTCGGTCGAGGGCTGCGAGAACGAGGACCCGGCAGCCTGCTACAACCTTGGCCTCATCATGAGGGCGCAGGGCAAGAACATGGCAGCCCGGGAGGCCTTCTACATGGGCTGCGACCTCGGCTCGGCCGAGGCATGCGACGCGATCGCGGCCGGGCCTGCCGCTCCGGCGGCCGGCGCGGGTGGTGGCACGACGGAGCCCGGCGCCGGGGAGGATGACGAGGAGGAGGTCGGCGGCCTCGAGAAGAAGGCCGTGCTGCCGCCCGGGACAAAGGCCGGGGCGCCGGTCCAGGCACCGACGCTCGAGAAGGTCGAGATACAGGCGGCCGTGAAGGCGCACATCGGCGAGATCAAGTTCTGCTTCGAGAAGGCTGCATCCCAGGGCATGCAGGTCTCGGTGAGGATCTCGGTCGACGGGAAGGGCAAGGTCGTAGACGCGACGGTCAAGCACTCCAGCCTCAAGAACCCGGAAGTGGATGCCTGCATCGTGGCGGCCGTGAAGCGCATCGCGTTCCCGGCCACTCCCGACGGCCAGCCCATGACCTTCTCCTACCCGTTCACGTACGCGCCATAGCAAGCTTGTTCTTGCCCTGCCATCCCGCGGCATGGCCGGTGGTCCACGGCACTTGCTGTAAAGCTACGAGAATAATAAAATGGGTCGGTGTCCCGTGCCCACGCAGCCCCGGATCGTCTCCACGGGCCGGTAAGCGGTCCGGGCCAGGCCCCCGGAGTGGACGAGATAGTGCAGAGGTACGAGCTCCTCTTCAGGGACTCGCTGGAGTTGGTATTCGTGCACGATTTCGAGGGGCGGTTCCTGGACGCCAACAACAGGGCGCTCGGGCTCCTCGGATACTCCAGGGACGACATCCCCAGACTGACCTTCACGGATCTGCTCGACGAGCAAGGCCTTGCCAGCGCCATGGAATCCGTCATGGAGCTCCTGTCCGGGCGCAAGACCACGACGGTCCGCGAGTTCGACCTGAAGGCCAGCGACGGCGGCAGGATCCACATCGAGGCCGAAGGCCTCCGCCTGGACCGGGACGGCAAGCCCTACGCGGTCATGGGCGTGGCGCGGGACATCACGGACCGCAAGGAGGCGCAGGCGGCCCTCCTGGAAGCCGAGAGGATGCTGAACGTCTCCCGGCGGCTCGAGGCCGTTGGCACGCTGGCCAGCGGTGTGGCCCACGACTTCAACAACATCCTCACGGTCATCCTGGGACACAGCGAGCTCTTGCTCGAGAAGCTTCCCCCGAACCACCCCCATCGGTCCAGCATCCTCGAGATCGAGCGGGCCACCCGGCGGGCCCAGGATCTCACACGCCAGCTACTCGCCTTCGGCAGGAAGCAGCCCATCGAGCCCAGCGTTCTCGACGTGAACGCGGTCGTCAAGGGGATCGAGTCCATGCTGCGCTCTCTGGTCGGGGAGTCCGTGAGGATCGATCTGGACCTGGATCCAGGTGCGGGTTGCGTGGCCATGGATCGAGGGCAGCTCGAGCAGATCGTGCTCAACCTCGCTGTCAACGCCCGCGACGCCATGCCCGAAGGCGGCGAATTCCTCATCTCCACGCGTCAGGTAGTCCTTGACCGGAAGTTCGTGGAGAAGCATATCGGGTCCAGCCCCGGCCCGCAGCTTCTCCTCTCGGTCCAGTCCCTTGCCCATATGGAGCCGCCGTTCTGCTTCACGATCCCGTACAC
>CAZGVR010000271.1:3175-4346 GCA_964528945.1 uncultured Myxococcales bacterium | reverse complement strand
ACCCGGCCATACGGGACAGGATCTTCGAGCCCTTCTTCACGACCAAGGAACTCGGTCGCGGGACCGGGCTCGGCCTTTCGACCGTGTACGGGATCGTGAAGCAGAACGGCGGCTCCATATGGGCAAGGGACTGGACCTCGAACGGCAAGGGCGGGGGCACTGTCTTCGACGTGTACCTTCCTGTCACCGGCGCGAGAGCCCATGCCGGCAAGGTTCGCGCCAGGAAAAGGACTCCAGTTCCAAGAGCCCCTAAATCCTAGGTAAATCCTGGCCTTCCGTCAGTTGTCGTGCGGAACCGCACATCGTTTGCTTGCCATGCACGGGCCTAGTGTGGGCATACACCTGTTCGAGGTCTGACAATGACTGTACCCAGGGACGGCTACGTCGCGTGGAAGGGGGTCATCCAGGGGATCGCCTGGGTCACCGGCAAGGTAATCAAGCTCGATTCGTGGATCATCCTGGTCATCCTGGGTGTCAGCGTCTTTTCCGGGACCCTGGTGTCCCGCATCCTCTACTACGACGACATCACGTCCTTCTTCCCCGAGCGCAACGAGGCAGTCAGGCTCTTCGTGGACGTGGGCAAGAAGTTCGGAGGGCTCGACATCGCGCTGGTGGGCGTGGAGACCGACGACCTCTTCGAGGCCCGCAACCTGATGCTGGTACGCAACCTCTCCCGCAAGATCGCCCAGGTAGAGGGGGTCGATGCGGTCCTGAGCGTCACTGAGATGAGGGATTTCGAGGAGCGGGTCATGGGATCCGAGAGCGGGTCCTACGTGCAGGATCTCGTGGGCGAGATCTCGGCCGACATGACGGCCGAGGATCTGGCCGATATCAGGGAGCGCGTGATGAGCCGGGAGCACATCGTGGGCTCCATGGTCTCCGGCGACGGCAAGGCCGCCCTGCTCATCTGCAGGCTCACGCCCGGTTCCAACATCAAGGAGGTCGCAGACTCGATACGCGCCTCCGCCTCGAGCCAGGTCGCTGACCAGAAGGGCGTGAGGCTCTTCTTCGGCGGGGCCCCGCTCGTGAGCTCGTACATAGCAGCCCTCTCCCAGAAGGACATGAAGCTGCTCACGCCCTTCGTGGTGGCAGCTGTCATACTGGTCGTGTTCAGCACGCTCAAGAGCCTGCCGGCCTCGATCCTGAGCCTGTTCACGATAGGCCTGTCGGT
>CAZGVR010000271.1:0-3085 GCA_964528945.1 uncultured Myxococcales bacterium | reverse complement strand
ATGGACAATGGGCTTGATGGTCCTCCTCGGGAAGCCGCTGACGCTCGTCTCCTCCTCGCTCCCCATGCTGCTCGTGGCGCTCGGCAGCGCATACGGCATCCACCTGCTCGTGAGGTACTTCAAGCTCCTGGAGGACAGCCCGCCGGGCACGGATCGCAAGGAACTGGTCAGGGAGACGGTCCGACAGACAGGGATCCCGGTGATCATGGCCGGCGTGACCACGATCGTGGGGTTCTCGTCCTTCCTCGTCATGGACACGCAGCCGCTGCGCGAGTTCGGGTTGATGATGGCCATGGGAGTGCTCATAAGCCTGGTCATGAGCCTCGTGTTCATCCCGGCCGTGCTCTCGCGCTTCGACATGGGTCGCATGCGCATGGGTCGGCAGAGCGAAAGGGTCCCGGAGATCCTGCTCGCAATCGCTCGCAAGGCAACGGTGCATCCCGCGATCGTGCTCGTGCTCTTCGGGCTGGTCATGGCCGGGTCGCTGTACGGCATGACCAGGATAACCACGCACACCAGCCTGCGGAGCTACTTCTCGAAGAAGAGCGAGCCCATCCGGGCGGACGACTTCATGGTCGGCAAGTTCGGAGGCTCCATCTTCATACAGCTGTTCGTGGAGGGCGACCTCAGGAACCCGCTCGTACTGAAGGAGATGGAGAAGCTGGAGTACGTCATCCTCGGCATGAAGGACGTGAGCGATCTCCAGTCGGCCACCACGATCATCACGATGGCGAACGCGGCCATGATGGGCAGGCGCCAGATCCCGGACACGCGCGACCAGGTCGAGACCCTCGCCTTCATGGCAGAGGACGACCCTTCGGTGCGGCTCCTGGTCGACAAGGAATGGTCCAGCGCGCTCAGCCAGATCAGGATCGGCGGGTTCGACCTGGAGCGCGCGTACTCGATGGCGAGGGAGATCGAGAGCGTCATCGGCGTGGACGGCTACGGGAGGCTCGTGGAGATCGACCTGTCCTCGGTCGAGGACGCGTCGCTGCGCGATCGGCTCGGGAACGGCGCCCGCAAGGACGCGGCCCAGAGGCTCGACCTGTTCCTCACGAGCCGCCGCGTCGGACACGCCGGGGTGGACTCGATCGCCGGAGCGATCGACTCGGTGTGGAAGGACGCCTCGGTCAGGGAGACCGAGGAGTTCCGCGCGGGAGTCGAGGAGGTCCTCACGCTGAACATCATCGAGGACGAGCTCGTGTACCTCCGCGACGAGGAGGCAGACTGGGACTCCCTCGTGGACGATCTGGTTGCCGGCTTCGCAGACGGCAGGCTGGACGAGAAGGAGGTCTACGGCATCCTCTACTCCTACTCGAGCGACGAGGAGCACGTACTCGAGGACAAGGCCCTGCAGAAGAGGAAGGAGAAGGGGGGGAGCGAACCCACGGGGTTCCAGAAGGCCGCCAGCACGATCCGCCAGGGGATCGAGGACGTGCAGCGGAGCGCGATCGCGGTTGCCGTGCTGTCGAGGGTCGTATCCGGGAAGCTTCCGGACCGGTCGACCACGGACTTCAGGATCATGCGGGATCGCGCCGACGAGTTCATGGCCTACCTCTATTCGGGGAAGGTCATCCTGCCGGAGAAGGAGTCCCCGCAGGGCGTGACGCGGTCCACGGTCGCGAAGTTCGACGTGAAGGTGACGGGCTATCCATTGCTGTACCAGGAGATGAACAAGAGCGTCATCGACAACCAGATCAAGTCCAGCGTGACCGCGCTCGCGATCCTTTTCGTGTTGCTGGCCGGGCTCTTCAGATCCATCAGGATAGGCATCGTGTCGCTGGTTCCATGCGTGACCACGCTGGTCGTGACCTTCGGAGTGCTGGGAGCCCTGGGCCAGCCCATGGACATAGGCATCTCCATGATCTCGATCATCGCCATGGGAGCTTCCGTGGACTACCCCATCCACTTCATCTGGAAGTACTGGGAGGTTGCTGACAGGGGCTTCCTGGGCGGCCTCAGGGAGACGATGTTCACGACCGGACGGGCGGTCTTCGCTAACACTTTCGAGGTCATGTTCGGCTTCTCGATCCTGATGGCGGCGAGCCTGATCCCGATCCGGAAGTCCGGCGGCCTCATCGCCGAGACGCTCCTCCTGGCCGGCATCGGCACGCTCTTCCTGATGCCGGTGTTCCTGAAGTTCGCTCACGAGAAGGTCTACCGTCCGCTCGAGCCTGGCGTCTCGGGCACGGAACGTGGAACGGAGAGTTCCGGCGGGTCAGGACAGGCGAGGTCCGAGAAATGAAGAAGACGTTCTTTCATCTCCTGGTGGCATCCTCGGCGCTCGCGTGGCTCGCATTGCCGGCCGGGGTCGCTGCGCAGGACACCACGGCGGCCGCATTCGCGCCGGTCACCGAGCCATCGGAAGCAGCCGATGCGGCCGATGCGGAGATCGATCCAGCGCTGGAGCCAGGGCCGGAGCCCGAGCCGAAGCCAGAGTTGGAGCCGGAGCTTGAGCCCGAGCCGGAGCCGGAACCCGAGCCCAAGGCCGAGCCCTCGGGGTTCCTTGCCAAGGTGGGCAAGGTCCTGACATACCGCGGCTACTTCGAGACGGATCTGAGATCCACCCTGCCCGGGAAGGACACGCCCGGCATCATGGACGACTTCACCTTCATCAGGAGCGAGAACACGTTCAAGCTGCGGCTGGACGTGGAGCTGTCCAAGAAGATAAAGGCGGTCGGGGACTTCGAGCTCATCTTCACCGGCATGGCCTCGGGCGACTCGTTCTCGGATCTCACGCTCAGGCAGAACATCGATCCCTTCAGGCTGGAGAACGACGCGCTGTACATCCAGATCTCGAACATGCTGCCCGGCCTCGACCTGAGGGTGGGCCGCCAGATCAACGTGTGGGGCACGGCCGACAAGTTCAGCCCCACCAACAACCTGAACGCGCTCGACCTCGAGGACCCGCTCCTGTTCGGCGAGGGCATCGCCAACGAGATGATACGGCTGGACTACACGTTCCCGTTCACGTGGGAGGGCAAGCGCACGACCATCCTGGACGAGATGGCCATCTCGCTCGTGTTCGTGCCCATGTTCAGGCCGGCACAGCTGCCGTTCTGGACGGTCGAGGCCATGCAGGATC
>CAZGVR010000270.1:0-6151 GCA_964528945.1 uncultured Myxococcales bacterium | reverse complement strand
CACCACCAAGGTGCCGGCCATCAACGTGCCTGCAGCTCCGGCAAAGGCCCCGGTCGTCCGCAAGGCCGCTCCCCACGTCCATCACGAGGAGTCCCTCAAGCCGATAATGCCCAGCCGCTTCGCCAAGTGGTTCATCATAGTCGGCGTGTTCCTCGGACTCGCGCTGCTCGTGTTCGGCGCGAGGACCGTGTACCTCATAATCAAGGCACCGCCGCCCAGCCTCGAGGAGTACCAGAAGAAGGTCGGGGCGTTCCCGGTGGACGCCGGACCTGCGCCCGAGGCGGCGGTCGAGGAGTCCTTGCCGCAGGCCGATGCTGCCGACACCGCGCCAGCCGACACCGCGCCAGCCGACACCGCGCCAGCGGATACCGCTCCCGCGGATGCAGCGCCCCCGGACACCGTGCTCGCGGATGTCCCGGTGGACACGCTGCCCGATCCGGCTGCCGACGTTCCCAGGGACACGGCGCCCGAAACCGTTCCCGATGCGGCAGCAGGGGTTGCGCCAAAGCTCTCCACGGTCATCACGCTGACCGGAGTTCCTGACGGCGCCACCGTGACGCTCGACGGCAAGCCCGCCAAGCCGCCCTACCAGTGGAGCTTCGAGCCGTCCAAGCAGCCGCACGGTTACAGGATATCGGCCCCGGGCTACGAGGTCTGCGACGGAGCTTTCGTCCCCGACAAATCGCACAGCGTGTCCTGCAAGCTGGTCAAGTCCGGACAGCCCACTCCCCAGCCGCCCGTGGAGGTCAAGCCGCCGGTCGAGAAGAAGCCCCCCCCGGTGAAGAAGCCTCCAAAGAAGCCTCCGACCAAGGAGAAGGGCGCCGGCTTCGTCGAGGATGTCCCGTTCTGAGGCCCGGCACCCTCGTTCCCGCAGGCGCACACCCCCATGACGGTTCCTTTTGAATATCCGGCGGACGAGTGTATACTGACCCCCTGAAAATCCTTGACCAGGGATGGGGCGATTTCATATCGTCCGACCCGAGGTCCGATGAGAGGGAGGTTCCAAGATGCAAGCGAGCGTTCATTCCCGCATGGGCGTCATGGCCGCCATCGTAGCGGCCACCTGGGTTGTTCTCCAGCCGGCAGTGGCCCGGGCCGACGCCAAGGCGGAGGCCGCCGACAAGTTCAAGCAGGGAGTGTCCCTCTGGAAGGCCGAGAAGTACCAGGACGCGCTCGAGGCCTTCCTGGAGTCGAACAAGCTTTTCTTCCATCCGGACACGGTCGTTAACATCGCCAACTGCTACGCTGAGCTGTACGAGTTCGCGAAGGCCATGAAGTACTTCGAGATCTACATCGAGCAGAAGGGCTCCAAGATCACCGCGGATCAGAAGAAAGAGGTCGACGACAAGATGGAGCGCATCGGGAAGAAGGTCGGGAAGCTGACCGTCTCCCCCGAGGACGCCGGGGGCAAGCTCCTGGTCGACGGGGAGGATCAGGGCACCCTGCCGCTCGATGGCGCCGTCTATGTCGAGGCCGGGCTCCACAAGGTGACCGTGAAGCAGGGCGGGAGCGTGGTGTTCGAGAAGGAGGTCAACGTCATCGGCGGATCGGTCACGGCAGTCGAGGTCAAGGCCGGCGGATCGTCGGACGGGGACGATGGAGGGAACGACGTGGAGGATGGGGGCACGGGCGACCCGGACGAGGACGCCACCGTGGAGGAGGACGGCGAAGGGGACGGCGACGACGAGGACGACGTGAAGCCCGTGGAGAAGCCCAAGAAGAAGAAGAAGGGCATCCTCAAGGTCGAGATCGCGGGAGCCGAGGCCGCCAAGGTCTACGTGAACGGCGAGGAGGTGGGCGAGGGCCCGTACGAGGACCAGTTCAAGTCCGGTTCGTACGAGATCAAGGTCGAGGCCCCCGGCAAGCCCAGGTGGAAGGGAGAGGTCGAGGTCAAGGCCGGCAAGACGACGCTGGTCAGCGTGGACCTGGCAGCCACAAAGAAGATGCCCGCCGTGAACCCGATGTTCTACTCGATGCTGGGCGCGACGGTCATGACCGCGGTCGGCGGGGCCGTGATAGCGATCTTCGCGAACAAGACCAACAAGGAGGCCTCGGCGCTCTTCGACGACCTCAACGCCGGCCTGTACGACCCGCCACGCGCGACAAACGAAACCAAGAACAACGTGATCGACGTCCAGAACAAGCTCGTGGACATCGGCGACAGCGAGAGCAAGGCTGCCACGGCGCTCTTCATCGTGTCCGGCGTGTTCGCGGCCGCGACCGTCGCCTCGATCTTCATCTTCCGCGAGGAGAAGCCCGCGTCCAAGGGCTCCTTCGAGATCTCGACCGTCTCCCCCTACGTTGACCCCGCGACCGGCTCTGCCGGGATCGGGCTCTCCGCCTCCTTCTGATCCGGCGCTTGCCGGGGTGCATGCTGCCCCCCGTTTTGTCCATTGGCGGGGGCGATGCTCGCCCCCGCTCCCCCCAGCCAGGGCAACGGCCGCATTGGGACGCATCGCAAGGATTGCAGGGGGGCCCGGGGGGCAGCATGCACCCCGGCTATCGATCACGGGCGAGCATCGCCCCCGGCGGTTGTGCAGGATGCCCATGGGACGTCTCTGGATCGCGCGCCGCCGGGAATTGTACAATTGCATCGAGGGTTCTGATGGACTAATGTCCGCTGCGCCATCGAGGCGGCGAGGCACGAAGCTGGTACGATGATTCGCGGTCTCAGAAGATTCAACCTGTTCAGGGCGATCTCCCTGACATGGGTCTTCATACCGTTCCAGTGGGAGTACCTGGATCGCTACGGGTACACCGGACAGCAGATACTGCTCCTGAACGCCGTGTTCACCCTCGCCTCGGTCATCTTCGAGATCCCCACCGGCGTCCTGGCGGACACCATCGGCAGGAAGAAGGCGCTATCCATGGGAGCCCTCACCATGGTCGCGTCGTGCGCGACGTTCCTGACGGGCGGCTGGACCGACAGCTACCTCCACCTGGTCGTCGCGAACGTCTTCGCCGCGCTCAGCATGACGCTGGTCTCGGGATCCGACTCGGCCTACCTCTACGATCTGATGGCCACGCGCGGGGCGACCCCGAAGTACCCAAGGGTCGAGATGACGAGCACCGCCTTCAAGCTGCTCGGCAACGCCACCGGCGGCGTGATCGGCTTCTTCATCGCGCGGGACTCCATCGAGTGGACGTTCGCGTTCACCGCGATCCTCGCGCTCCTGGCCTCCGCGATCGCGGCGACCCTGCCCGAGCCCGCGACCATGACCAGGCGGAACCTCCACCAGCACATCCTGGAGAGCCTCAACATCGTGAGGACGAGCCGCATCATCATCGGGATGGTGCTGTTCAGCATGTTCCTGTTCCCGCTCCTCCGCGTCGGCATGTACCTCGACCCCATCCACGCCGGCGTGCACCGCATCCCGGTCGCGTACCTGGGCCTGGCCTTCGCCGCCAAGGACATGGTGTCCGCGCTCGGCTCCTTCGGCGTGGGACGGCTCATCGACCTGGTGGGGCGGGGCGCCATCCTCCTGTTCCTGGCCGCCATCTCGGCCGTGGCCTTCCTGCTCCAGGGGATCGTGCACGGGCCGTGGTGCTACGGCCTGTACCTTCTGCCGGCACTCGCCCTCGGCCTCTACAGCCCCGTGATAAGGATCATCATCAACGAGAACGTGTCGAACCCTGAGCGGCGCGCGACAGTGCTGAGCGTGGAGGGCATGTTCAGGAGGCTGGGCTACGCGTTCTTCTCGCCCATCATCGGCTGGCTCGTGGACTCGCTCCCGCTCGGGGCGGTCTTCGTGTCCATGGCCTTCCTGGGCTTCGCGGCCGCTGGCATTGGCGCCCTGGTCATGGTGATCGGAAACGGCAGGCTCAAGCGGCCGCCGGTCGCGGAATCGATCGCCCCTGCCGCGAGCCCGCTGCACCTCATCGAGGACCCTGCCAAGGCCGGCCTGCGCGCGTCCGCCGGCCCGGCCGGCATCGACAGGATCGCGAATTGATCCAGGGTGCGGCTTGAGCGTCCGCGTGCTGCCCGGCCGCAGGATGGGCACTGGCCGTCATCCGCCCGTGGACGTCCGCGCGATCGTGCGCGGGGTCTCGGTCGTGGCAGGGCCGCTCGCCTCGCGCGGCAGGAGGGCCACGCTCGGCCTTCTCCTCTGCTCCGACCGCGAGATCGCCGCCCTCGACCGGAGATGGCTCGGCAGGGAAGGGCCCACGAACGTGATCTCCTTCTCCTCTCCGGTCATGGACGATCGCGAGCGCAGGCTCGGCCCGACCGCGCCGGTCGCCGGCACGCTGGACGCCGCGATCCCAGCCGGCGCGCCACCGCTCCACCTGGGTGACGTCGCGGTGAGCGTCGACACGGCCCTGCGCGAGGCAGGGCCGCGAGGCAGGGACCGCAGGATCCTGTACCTCTCCCTGCACGGGCTGCTGCACGTCCTGGGCTGGGATCACGGCGACGACGCGTCCTGGCGCCGCATGCACGTCGTCACGATGCGGCTGGTGCGTGCGGCCCGACGCCACCGAGGGTGATCCGGTTCCAAAGACCGCCGGCTCGTGCTATTCCTCGCGTATCGATCCTGGGGATGCCTGCCACGGCATCGAGGGCCCGGGGATCGGGGAGGGTTTCACATGACCGGAACGGCGAAGAGCACTGCGTGGGCTGCCCCGGCTGCGGCCGCGGCGCTGATCTTGTCAGCGGCCCCGGCGGCCAGGGCGCAGCTGACGTACCAGAACGACTCGCTGGCCAGCGGGGCCGACGGCAGCGTGCAGTGCGGCTTCGTGGTCGACGAGAAGTTCGCGTCCATATTCGTCCCCGAGGCCGGGGACTACCCCTTCACCATCGACTCGGTCCTGTTCGCTCTGCTCCCGTACAGGATGCAGGGCAGCGCATGCATGGAGACCACGCCGCAGGACGAGGTCACGGCCCTGGTCGAGATCTGGAACGACGCCGCGGCCTCGGAGACGCCTGACGGAGCCCCGGTGTACACCGAGTTCTGGGTCGTGCCGTCGAGCATGACGTCCCTGAACGAGGTTCCGATCGGCGACGCTTCCACGATCAGGATCGAGAGCGGGGTGGTCAGGGTGGCGGTCACGATCTCGTCGCTCGAGGCCATGCCGGTCAGCGACGTGGACGGCGGCACGCCCGATTCCAACCTCGTCTACGACGTGGGCGGCACCTGGCACTGGACCACCGACTACGGCCTGGACGCGGACTGGCTCCTCAGGCTCACGGCCACGCACGTCCCTGCCCCGCCGGACGAGGCGGCCGAGCCCGTGCCGGACGAGGGGTCCGAGGAGGACCCCGACGCCGCCCCGGACGCCGAGTCCGAGGACCCGCTGCCCGACGTGCCCGCGGACGCGGATACGGACGCCGACGACGTGGGCTACGATCCCGGCGACGACTCCATCGGCGGCGGCGGCTGCTCCTGCTCCATGGCCGGCTAGCCTCGAGGCCCGCGGCCGGCCGAGCCATCCGCGGTGCTCACGGGAGGCCCGTCACGATTGGCCGGCACGATGGCTTGCGAAACACGATACCCCAGGGAAACGGCCTGACGGGGACCAATACCTATAACGCGATCTGCATCTTTCAAATTGCTACCCCAGGCCCGGTTCAGGGGACGTCCTGTCGTGGCCGGGCTTAGGTGGGGGCCGCCCGCGCGCCCCTCGGATACACGGTGCCGTGCGACGTCCCGGCCGGGCGCAGTCGTTCATGTCCGGGACCGTGGCCTCGGGAACTCGCGCCACGCGCGCCTCGCGCGTGTGTGCTTCGTGATTGTCGCCCTCACGCAGCCGTCCTGCCCCATCCCGGTTCGTCACGTCGATCCGTTTCTGGAATCCGCGGCACGATCCACCGTCCGGCGATCGACTGCACGTAGGCGCTCGGACACCCTCGGCAGGCAGGATGCTCGCCACGTCACGGATACCCTGGCGCCCCCCGCTTCATCCTATGGCCCCATATCCTCGGGGAACGCGCGCGGGAACCCCCACCCTGCGCACGGCCACGCTCACGCTTCCCGTGCCAGCCGGACCAGCAAAACTGGAATTCCTTTCGATCGTGGCCAAATCAAATACGGCTTCCCCCCCGTCGTTCTCCTTATACGTGCGCCCCCCCAGACCCGCCTTTGCCACCTCTCACTTTGCGCCTCCCTGGCGCATGGAAGGCAAGGTATCCGGATCGGGTAGATTACCTTCCACCCCC
>CAZGVR010000269.1:0-6163 GCA_964528945.1 uncultured Myxococcales bacterium | reverse complement strand
GGCGGCTTATGGGCCGGGACCTGGATTTTGAGTCGGCAATAGTCGGGAGAGATAATATGTTTGCCAGGTTGTCCAGGGATCGGGAGGGGCAATCGAGGGAAACTCGGGGCGCAGGCACGTGTGGGCTTGGCCCGTGGTGTGGGCGGCTTGGCCGGTGGCGCGGACGGCTCGGCGCGAGGCGCTGGAGACTTCGAGCTGGTAACGTGCTAGACTATGCGCTGTCTCGATGTGGGGAGTCCAGGCCGAGGTGGCGCACCGACTCTTTGCAGCTCAAGCGAGAAGGAGTCACCATGGCAGCCACACCCCTCCTGAACGATCCAGCGACACCAGTCAAGCTCCGCGACATGAGCGAGGCCCTGGTGAAAGCCGTGGATCGCGACGACAGAGGCCGCATCCATCACCTCAAGCTCGAGCTTGCGCGCTTCAGCGCGAGCATCAGGGAGGAGGTGCGCCGCCTGCAGGGCCGCGCGGATCCGGACCTGCTGATCGCCCTGTGGAGCTCGGCGCAGATGCCCCACGCAAGGGGCCTCGAGTACGCCAGCGAGGGATCGAGGCCTGACCCGGCCGTCATCCAGGCGCTGGCCACGGCGCCGGCACAGGTGCTGGAGCCGCTGCAGGCAGCAATGCCCGTGGCGGTGGCCGTATCCGATTCCATCGCCGATCCGGATCCCGCTACCGTCACCGTAGTGGTCTGACCTGCCGGGGAAATGGGGAGCGGCTACGCCTCGAACGCCTTCCTGAAGACCTCGGACGCGAAGGTGCGGTAGGTGGTGGGAGTCATGTTGGCCGTGCTCCTCTCCTCGAGGAAACGGACGTGCCCGCTCTCGATCGCGCGCGTGAGCTCGTTGAAGCTGCCGGCCAGGTGGGCGCTCAGGCCCATGCCCGCGAGCGCGGCCAGCGAACGCTCCTCTGAGACCGTGACGTGGGCGATCGGCCTGCCCAGCACCTCGGACAGGATCGAGGCCACGTCGTCGTAGCTCACGTCCGCCGCTCCGTGGAGCTCGACGACCCGCTTGCCGGTCCAGTCGAGCGACCCGAGGATCTCGGTGGCGCGGGCCGCGATGTCGCGCGTCGCGATCATCGGGAACCTGGTCGTTCCCTCGAAGGTGGTGAACAGGCTCCCCATCTGCCTGATCATAGGGATCTGCCCCATGGTGTTCTCCATGAAGTACGCGGGCCTAAGGTTCGTGACGTGCGCGGCCGTGTCCGAGAGTATCTGCTCGTTCACGTGGAGCCCGGCCACCGGGCCGTTGCCCGACTCGCGGTCCGCGCCGACGCTCGACAGGTGCAGGACGTGACCGATCCCGTTCTCCCTGATCGCGGCCATGGCCGCCAGGCCGAAGCGCCTGTACGTGGCCCTCAGGTCCTGCGTGGAGAAGTCGGGCGGCGTGATCAGGAAGAGCGCGCTCGCGCCCTTCGTGGCATCCACGAGGACCGAGGTGTCGGCGTGGCTGCCCTCGACCACCCTGGCGCCCCTCGCGGCGAGGCCGGCGACCTTTGCCGGGTCGCGAGCGATCACGGTGACCTCCCGTCCCCTGTCCAGGAGGATGCTCGAGACCTGGCTCCCTATCTTGCCCGTGGGGGTCGTCACGACGATGCTCATGGTGCCTCTCTTCCAGCCGCCGGGTGGCGGCCAGGAACCTGTAAGGCCCGAGCTCCGGTGTGCCAGGGAATCGTTCAGGACGAGGCGAGCTTGCGGAGGCTCATGGGCACGCACGCTATGCCGGCCGCCACGACCAGGGCGAGCACCGCGTAGAGGATCGTGGTCGCGAGATCCAGCATCATCAGGGGCGTCGACACATCGGAAGCGACCCGGACGAGGATCATCCGGACGATCCAGAGGAAGATCCTCACGAGCGCCATGAGCGCGAACCCGCCGCCCGCCAGGAACGTGGTGGGGGTCTTCCTGAACCGGAACACTATTGCGCCCGCGGCTGCCAGCTCGACGATCACCCACAGCACGGTCACGAGGGAGTGCAGTGTGCCGACGATCCCGTAGGAGCTATCCATGGGCCACCTCCGCTCCGGCGGCCGTCGCGGCCGGCGGCTTCATGAGCAGGAAGCCGACCGCGCATGCCGCGAGGAACACCAGGTTGAACACCCTGAGGGCCAGGTAGGCCCACATGATCCCCATGCCACCGGCGCCAGGCGGGAACAGGAACCCGAGCACCAGAACGACGAGGTCGATCCCGAGGCCGCCCATCGCTGCCAGGGCCAGGATCCACCCGCCCGCGGCCCCGTGCTTCCTCATGGTGAGCATGACGGCCACCACGGCAGCCGTGGCCGCGATCACGAGCGATGCCAGCATGGAGACCGCGTTCATGGCGTGGCCCATGATCATGTACGTCTCGTATCCCATATCCTCTCCCTTCCGCCCGGGATGGCCTGGCATACCCCCGTGGAACGGATCACTAGTACACTTCGCGGGCGCGGGCAACGAGCGGGCGAAAGGCACTGCGCACGCCGTGAACGACGACACGCCGCATCGAGGATGTGATAGTGATCGGGGCTCGGGGGACGGGGAGGCCATGACGAAACCCGGCGAAGACGCGTCCTCGGTGAGGATCACGGATCTCGAGCAGGCCCTCGAGGCCAGCGAGAGGAAGTTCCGCGCGCTCACCGACACCCTGCCGGTCGGGGTGTACGAGTTCGACCTCGGCGGCAGGTTCGTCTACACGAACGCCACGGCGGCCGGCATGTTCGGCTACACGATCGAGGAGGCGCTGGGCAGGCACGTGTCCGAGATCATCAGCGACGAGGACAGGGAGAGGTCTCGAGAGGACATCGGCCGGATACTGGGCGGCGGCAGGATCGTGGGGCGCAGGACGTTCTTCAGGAAGGACCGGACGAAGTTCATAGGGGAGATCCACTCGGGGCCGATGTACGAGGGTGACCGCATCGTGGGCGTGCGCGGCGTGCTCCTCGACATCACGCTGAAGAGGAAGCTCGAGGAGGAGCTGGCGAAGGTCGACAAGCTCGAGTCGCTGGGGGTCCTCGCGGGCGGGATAGCCCACGACTTCAACAACATCCTGACCGGGATCTTGGGAAGCCTCAGCGTGGCCCGCCAGCAGGTCGAGAAGGGCACGAAGGTGGAGCGGCTACTGGACGAGGCCGAGGCCGGCTGCCAGGAGGCCCGCGATCTCACGCGGCAGCTGCTCACGTTCTCCAAGGGCGGGGCGCCTCGCAAGAAGGTGCTCTCGGTCCGGCCTCTGGTCGAGCGGGCCTCCGCGTTCGCCCTGCAGGGATCCAACGTCCGCATGGAGATGTCCACCGACGCGGCCCCCTGGCCCGTCGAGGTCGACGAGGGCCAGCTGAGGCAGGTCGTCAGCAACATCGTGATCAACGCGGCGCAGGCAATGCCGAACGGGGGGAAGATCGGCATCGCCATCGAGAACGAGGTCCTGGGCCCCGAGGACGTGCCTCCCCTCCCGGCAGGCAGGTACGTGAGGATCTCGTTCGGGGACCACGGATGCGGGATCGCGCCCGAGGACCTGCACAGGGTCTTCAACCCGTACTTCACGACCAAGCAGGAAGGCAACGGGCTGGGGCTCGCGATCTGCTTCTCGATCGTGAGGCGGCACCAGGGACACATCTCCGTGATCTCGCGGCCGGGGGAGGGATCGACCTTCACGATCCACCTGCCGGCCTCGGCCTCGAGCCTGCCGTCGAGATCGTCTCCGCCGCCGCCCGCGGAGCGCGGAAGGGGGAGGATCCTCGTCATGGACGACCAGCAGCGGGTCCGCGACGTGACCTGCCTGATGCTGGAGGAGCTGGGCTACGAGGCCCAGGCCTCGTCAGACGGCAGGACGGCGCTGGATCTCTACGAGAGGTCTGCGCTGGACGGGCGCGGCTTCGACCTCGTGCTGATGGATCTCACTGTGATGGGCGGCATGGGCGGTCTCGAGGCGGCGCGGCTCCTGAAGGAGGCCCACCCAGAGGCGCGGATCGTGGTCGCGAGCGGCTATTCGCAGGATCCAGTGCTGTCGTCGCCGGCCGACTACGGCTTCGACGGCTTCCTCGTGAAGCCGTACGACATCGACGAGCTGGCCGCGATGATCTCGCGGATCGTCCGGCGGTAGCGCCAGGGCGCCACCAGGTCTCAGGAGAACCTGCGCGAGAGCGAGATCAGCCTGGCGGCAGTGTCCTCTAGGGTCGCCTGCTCGTCGCGGCCCTGGCCCAGGAACGCCTCGATCTCGGGCGCGGCCGCGATCGCCCGGTCCAGGCGCGGATCCGAGCCCTTCCTGTACGCGCCGACCGCAACGAGGTCCCTGTGCTCCTCGAAGACCGCCATGCTCTGCCGCAGCCAGGCCGCGGCCTTCACGTGATCCCGGGACGCGACCTGGTCCATCAGGCGCGACACGCTCGAGAGCGGGTCCACGGCAGGGTAGCGACCGCGGAGGGCCGCGTCCCTCGAGAGCACCACGTGGCCGTCGAGGATGGACCGCACCTCGTCCGCGACCGGCTCGTCCATGTCCGATCCCTCGACCAGGACCGTGTAGATCGCGGTCATGGTGCCGGCCGCCGAGTTTCCGGCGCGCTCGAACAAGGAAGGCAGCATCGAGAAGACGGACGGCGGGAACCCCCTGCGGCCGGGCGGCTCCCCGGCAGCCAGGCCCACCTCGCGCTGCGCGCGCGCGAGCCGCGTGACCGAGTCGAGCAGCAGGAGCACGCGATGGCCGTCCTCCCTGAAGCCCTCGGCGATCGCGGTCGCGACCATCCCGCACCTGAGCCGCGCCACGGCCGGCGAGTCGCTGGTCGCGCACACCACGACCGACCGGGCAAGGCCGCCCTCGCCGAGCGAGTCCTCCACGAACTCCCGCACCTCGCGGCCGCGCTCGCCCACGAGCGCGATCACGACGCGGTCGGTGGACGCGCGCCTGGCGATCATGCCGAGCAGCGTGGACTTGCCCACGCCCGAGCCGGCGAACAGGCCCAGCCGCTGGCCCTCGCCGACCGTCGCGAGGCCGTCGATGGCCCGAACCCCGACCGAGAATGGACGGTCCACGCGGGCGCGTTCGAGCGGGCCTGGCGGACGCGCGTCAACGGGCCGTAGCGCGATCCCGGAGGGGAGAGGCTTCCCGTCCATGGGGCGGCCGAACCCTTCCAGGACGCGGCCCAGGAGGGCGTCGCCGGCCGGGGCCACGGGCCTCTTCCCGTCCGACTCGACCGGATCGCCGGACGCCACCCCTTCCATCCGACCGAGCGGCATGAGCACGGCCTCCCCCTCCCCGAACCCGATCACCTCGGCCTCGACCGGACCGCCGGACGAGGGCAGGATCCGCACGAGGTCGCCCACCCTGGCCATGGGCAGGGCGGCCTTCACCGTGAGCCCGAGCGAGGAGCGCACGCGGCCCGTGATCCTGGTCGTGGGCGCGGCCTCCACGGCCGCAACCAGATCGTCCTTCCGTGTCCTCACCTGAAGACGTCCTTCACCTTGTCCCAGATGGAGTCGTCCCCCTGGCCTGCCTCGGAGGCGAACGACGCGAGCAGCTCGCGCTGACGCGGCGTGAGGTCGCGGGGGATCGTGATCCTGACCTTCGCGAAGAGGTCGCCGCGTATGCCGCCCGCGCCAGGGAAGCCCCAGCCGCGCGCGCGGATGGTCTTGCCGTGCTGGACCCCGGGCTGCAGCTTGACCGTGACCGTGCGTCCCCCGGGGATGGGCACGTCCGTGGGACCGCCCAGCGCTGCCTTCCAGAACGGGACCTCGGCGTCGGCCACGAGGTGCATGCCGTCGCGCTGCCACCTCTCGTCCCGGGCTACCCGGAACTGGATCAGGAGGTCGCCGGGCTTGCCTCCCGTGTCGGACGGCTCGCCGCGGCCCTCCACGCGCTTCTGGTGCCCGGTCATGATGCCGGGCGGCACCTCGACCTCTATGAACCGCTCGGAGGAGAGCTCTCCCGATCCGGCGCAGCGGTCGCACGCGCTCGCGGGCACGACCCCCTTGCCCTTGCAGCGGCTGCACGGACGCGTGAGGAAGAGGAACCCCTGCGAGAACTGGACCTCGCCTCGGCCGTTGCACGACGGGCAGGCCTTCGGCTGGGTGCCGGGCGCAGAGCCGGTCCCTCCGCAGGAGTCGCACGGGCCTCGCGACCTGTACGTGACCTTGCGCCTGGACCCCAGGTACGTCTCCTCGAACGTGAGGTCCACGACCAGCCTCACGTCC
>CAZGVR010000268.1:0-6179 GCA_964528945.1 uncultured Myxococcales bacterium | reverse complement strand
CGGGCGACGTGCAGTGGATGACGGCCGGCCGCGGCATCGTGCACTCGGAGATGCCGGCGCAGGATCGCGGGGCCCTCCGCGGGTTCCAGCTCTGGGTGAACCTGCCGGCTGCGAGCAAGATGATGCCCGCGCGCTACAGGGACGTGCCGGCGGCCACCATCCCCGCGATCGAGCGGCCCGGAGTCAGGATCGGAGTGATCAGCGGGACCGTGGGCGGCGTGACCGGGCCGGTCAGGGACATAGTCACGGATCCCCTCTACGTGCACGCGGATCTCGCAGGCGGGGCCTTGCTGGATCTGCCGGTCGAGCCGGGGCACGCGGCATTCGCGTACGTCCACTCCGGGGATTCGGCGGCCCTCGAGGGAGGCCCTTCGATCGGCGAGAACCAGCTCGCTATCCTCTCGGGCGGCGACGCGGTCAGGCTCCGCGCCGGGGAGCGCGGGGCACGTCTCGTGCTCGCCGCCGCGCGGCCGATCGGAGAGCCCGTGGCCAGGTGGGGCCCCTTCGTGATGAACACCGAGGCCGAGATCCGCGAGGCGATCGAGGACTACAGGAACGGCACGCTGCAGGCCCCCTGACGCCGGGACGCCGATCAGTCCGGGGCGCGGTGCAATATGGTGCCCGAGGCGCCCACGGCCCACATGTCGCCCGCCGGGGAGCCCCAGATGCCGGTCAGCGAGTTGAACGTGAGCGGACGGGGCTGGATGTGGCTCGCGCCGTTCCAGTACAGCATCTGGCCGTACTGCCCCACGGCCCACATCTCGGAGTCCGATGGGAAGTACGCGGCCTGGAACGCGGAGTACCCCGTCGTCGAGAACAGCCCGGAGACGGTCGAGCCGTCGAAGCGCAGCAGCTCGCCCGTGGCCGCGAGCATGAGCACCGCGCCGCCCGGCGT
This sequence comes from uncultured Myxococcales bacterium, assembly GCA_964528945.1. Classification (GTDB taxonomy): domain Bacteria; phylum Myxococcota_A; class Polyangia; order DRWM01; family DRWM01; genus CAZGVR01. Next base: position 5,284 of record CAZGVR010000268.1, on the reverse strand, counting down.
GCCGTGCATGCCAGCCACCCGCACCTCGTCGTCGGACGCTGGCAGGTCCGCGACGCGCTCCCACGCGTCGCCGTCGTAGGCGAGCAGCACGTCGCCGGCCGCCCAGACCCGGTCCGGGCCCAGGCCGTGCAGGGCGTCCAGGTGGCCGGCCCCGCGGCTGTCGTGCACCCGGAAGATCGTGCCGTCGTAGTGCAGGAGCATGCCCTGGTCCGTGACGGCCCAGGCGTCGTCCGCGCCGCTCGCCCAGACGTCGCGCACCACCGGCTCGTAGGCCGCGGAGAAGGCGTGACGCGTCCACCGCTCGCCGTCCGACGAGTGGACGCCGCCCGAGTCGTCCACGACCCACAGCCCCCGTCGAAGTGCACGACGAGGCCGTTCTGGCCGGTCATCCAGATGTCGCCCGGGCCCGTGCCCCAGATGGACGTCCAGCCCGTGGCGAAGCCCGGGTCGATGGACTCGACCGAGCTGCCGTTCCAGTGCAGCACATGGGCCGCACCGGTGACCGAGAAGTAGACGTCGCCGGCGGCGTCGCCCCAGATGCCCGTGATCGACAGGCTCGTGGCCTGGTCGAGGCTCTCCCACGCGTCCCCGTCGTAGTGCCTGAGCACGCCGGAGACCCCGCCGACCCAGACGTCGTCCGGAGCCGGGCCCCACACGGTGGAGAGGTTGGCCGACGGCATGTCCCACTGCTCCCACGTCGTGCCGTTCCAGTGGCGCACCATCCCGTAGCTGGTCACCCACAGGTCGTCGGCGGCGAATCCCCAGAGGTCGGTCAGGACCGCGCCTTCGAGTATCGAGGACCATGCGCTGCCTTCGTAGCGGAGCAGCCTCGTGGTCGAGAGCGCGAACATCCCGTCGGGCCCCGTGCCCCACAGGGCCCGTATGCTCTCCATGTTCCCGGACGACATCCACTCCCACCACCCGCTGCCGTCGTACCTGAGGATCTGCCCCGGGTCCCCGGCCATTCACGCGTCGTCGGCGCCGTTGATCCACACCGCGTACATGGTACGGGCTTTCTGGTGGGCCCAGCGGTCCCTGATGTATGATCCATGGAAGCTCGCCGGCAACCCGCGTGTTGGAATGCCGGAGGCCTGGACGATGCAAGTACGCGCGAGCACATCGGGGACGCTGTTCGTGGCTGTCCTGGCCGTGGCGGCCTGCGCCAGGCAGGGGGACGGCGATCACAAGGCGACGACGGAGTTCGGCGTGGAAGGCCGCGCCGCAGCGGACGCGTCGAGCGCCTCGGAGGACTCGCCTGCCGACCCGGGCGCTGCGGCCGACGTCGAGGAGAAGCCGGCCACGGCCGAGGCCCAGGACGGGTACCAGACCGGCATCATCCACATCTTCGCGGTGACCGTGAGGGAGAAGCCCTCGATCAAGTCCGCGCGCATCGGCTACATGAGGAAGGGCACGGTCGTCAGGGTGGACGGCCCGCACGAAGGGCCCGGGTGCGCCGCTGGCTGGTACGCGCTCGTGGACACGAGGGGGTTCGTCTGCAGCACGGACGGGCTCAGGCTCGAGGGGTGGGAGGAGTACCGCGACGCGTCCGCCCCCCACCTGCCGTGGTTCGACTCGATCCTGCCCTACGACTACGCCCACGTGAAGTCGAACGACCTGCCCGGGTACAACAGGTTCCCGACCGACGACGAGCAGAAGCAGGTCGCCAAGTGGCTCGCCGAGCGCAGGGCCATACTCGAGGCGCAGATCGCGGCCATCGAGAAGGCCCTCGCCGAGGGCACGGTCATCCCGGATCCGTACGACATAAAGGCGGAGGTCGAGAACCCGGACGGCACGGTCGAGACCGTGAAGGTCGACGACGCATACACGCAGGACGTGGAGGAGGGCCCGGTCCCCACCGAGATCCCGTTCACGTTCGTGGAGAAGATCTTCCTGCGCGGCTTCTACGTGAGCGTGGAGGGCAAGGCCTTCGGCGGCGGGAGCGCGTACTGGAAGACGCTCCGCGGGCTCTACATCAAGTCCGGCGCCCTGCAGATCGTGGAGCCGCCCACGAGCCACGGCGCGGTGCTGGGCGGCGATCTCGCGCTGCCCGTGGGCATCGTGATCCGCAAGGAGGTGGCGGTCTGGGGGTCCGAGGACGGCGGGGCCACGCTGAAACCCATGAAGCCGCTCACGTGGAAGCGGTTCGACGTGCTGCCCATCGTCGAGTCCCTGACCGCCAAGAACGGGGCGTTCTACGACGTGGGCGGCGGCAGGTACGTGCGGCAGGGCGACGTGCGGCGCGTGGACGAGGCCACGCCGCCGCCGATGGTCAAGGAACCGTGGCAGCGCTGGATCGACGTGGACGTGGGCAGGCAGGTGCTGCTCGCTTACGAGGGCTCGACGCCCGTGTACGTGGCGCTGGTGTCCACGGGCCGCGAGAAGCAGAACATCGAGTTCCAGACCCCGCGCGGCATCCACACGGTCCTGAGCAAGCACGTGACCTCCACCATGGACAACCTGTACGCGACCGACGGCCCCTACGCCATCGAGGACGTGCCCTGGACCATGTACTTCTTCTCGTCCTACGCCATCCACGGAGCCTTCTGGCACAACGGCTTCGGCCAGGTCAGGAGCCACGGCTGCATCAACCTGAGCCCGTGGGACGCCCGCTGGATATTCATGTGGGCCGATCCGCAGCTTCCCGCGGGCTGGCACTCCGTCTACTCCACCGACGGCGCGCCCGGCAGCCTGGTCAAGGTGCACGACTAGGCGAGCGGCACGGCGATCGACGGGAAGGCGGCTGCGAGGCGGCGGTCGGCGGTGAGGAGCGGGACCCCGAGCCTCTGCGCCAGCGCCACGAACTCGCAGTCGTACGCGGATCTGCCGGACCGCGATGCGAGCTCGAGGACGACTGACGAATCGACGTCGTGCTCGCGCCCGGACATCCTGGCCTCGGCCTTCGAGGCGATCCTCCTCGCCTCCTTGACATCGAACCTGCCTGCTTTGATCGTGGTTGCGAGCACGTTCCTGAACTCGGATCTCCACAGCCTTGGCGCATGCCAATCCGGGTCATTCCTGAGGAGTGCGAAGGAGCTACCGGTCCTGTCGCATTCGATCCAGAGGTAGGCCATGACGTTGGTGTCGACCACGATCACCTGCGCCCCTCCTCGATGATCCGGTCGATCTCCTCGGCAGATATGCGGCCGCGGACCAGCCTGTGCATCTGCCTCGCCTCTGCGATTATCTCCTCCGCATCGGGCAGGTCCGTGTCGACGGCGGCTGTCAGGCATCTGATCGCTTCGGCGTTGAGGCTCCTCCCGTTCCTGCGCGCGCGCGCCTTGAGCTTCCCGTGGAGATCGGGCGGGATGTTCTTGAGGGTCAGGCTCACCGTCTTCATTCCTTGCTCCCCTAAATGGTTGCATTACGGAACCGTATCACAACCATCAGGGAGCGTCCAGGGACTCGGGTCTGCTTGTCATCGCCGCCAGGTGCCGCTAGGTTTCCACGATCATGCGTTCCATCACCATGCTCGCGCTCCTGCTCCCGGCCTGCAGCAGCCCAGGGCCCGGCGAGGAGGACGCAATCGCGGACACCGCGCCGGTGAACCCGCTCGCGCCCATCGACGCGTCCACGATCCTCCCGGCCGACGGCACGGTCGTGGGCCCTTCCGCGAGCCCGATCATCGTCAGGGTGAGGACCCCGCGCACCAACCCTGGCTACTCGGGCACGCTCCCGTCCTCGGTGGACGTGACCGCGACCGTGACCGGCGACGCGGCGACCCCGGCCGACCCTGCCGACGACTGGACCGAGGACGTGTTCGCGGAGACGGCCGTGCCGCTCGACGCCTTCTCCAGCGGGAACCTGGACCTTCTGGATGCGCACGGCGGTGCTGGGGCCATGCACGGCGAGCGGCTCACCTTCACGTTCCTGGTCGAGACCAGGGGCGCGACCGTGTGGTCGCGCGAGGCCGATTCGACGGTGACGTACGACGCGGGCGGGTGATCCCGCAAGGAAAGGAACCTCCGATGATGACCATCCTCGCGCTCGTGCTTCTCTGCCTCGCGGCCCTGTGGTGGGCCATCTGGACCATCATCGCCCTCACGAAGAAGGACGTCGGGCTCATCGCCTTCCTCCTCGTGAGCGGGGCTGCCTGGGCGCTGCTGGAGGTCCCCTTCGTCCTTGCCCGGAGCCCCGTGGTCTTCGCCCTCCTGGCCGTTCCGGTCGTCATCCTCGCCCCCATGCTGCGGATCGTTAACGAGTACGAGCGTGGCGTGCTGTTCCGCCTGGGCCGGCAGAAGATCATCCTCGGGCCCGGCTTGAACCTCGTGTTCCCGCTCCGCATCGACCTGGTCCGCAAGGTCGACCTCCGCACCTTCACCATCGACGTGCCCAAGCAGGAGGTCATCACCCGGGACAACGTGCCCGTGCAGGTCGACGCGGTCGTGTACTTCAACGTCTTCGATCCCTCGCTCGCGATCGTGAAGGTGGCCAACTTCGTGAGCAGCACCTCCCTGCTCGCGCAGACCCTGCTGCGCTCGGTGCTGGGCGAGCACGAGCTGGACGAGATGCTGTCCAAGCGGGAGGAGCTCAACCAGATCCTCCGCAAGCTGCTGGACGACGCGACCGACCCGTGGGGCATCAAGGTGACGGCGGTCGAGATCAAGGCGGTCGAGCTGCCCGAGAGCATGAAGCGCGCCATGGCCAAGCAGGCCGAGGCCGAGCGCGAGCGCCGCGCCAAGGTCATCGCCGCGGACGGCGAGTACCAGGCCTCCGAGAAGCTGACCGCGGCGGCCCAGCTCATCGGCGGGCACCCGGCCGCGCTGCAGCCTCGCTACCTCCAGACGCTGATGGAGATCGCCGTGGAGAAGAACTCCACGATCCTGTTCCCCCTGCCCATGGAGCTCCTGCGCTTCTTCGAGTCCAGGGGCGGCGGGCCGGAGGGCAAGTAGCTAGCGTACCGGGCCGGCGGCAGCGCGCTGCCATACGGAATCGTCCGGAATTGACATCTACAGGCATATGATATTATAGATTTCATATGCGGACCACGCTCGACATCCCGGAAGACCTCATCGAGGAAGCCAGGCGGATCCAGGGCTTCAAGTCCAAGACCGACACGGTCATCCTCGCGCTCAGGGAGATGATCCGCAGGAACCGAATCGAGGAGATCAAGGGCCTGCGCGGCAGGCTGGACCTCCGAGCGGATCTGGAGCGGTCGAGGCGCCGGCCCGCGGCCCGGGGGCGCGGGCGTTGAGGGTGGCGGTCTACACGTCCGTGTGGATCGACTACTTCACCGGCCGCGGAGAGGCTCTGGCGGTCGAGATCGACCGCCTCCTGGACGAGGACC
>CAZGVR010000267.1:3850-6199 GCA_964528945.1 uncultured Myxococcales bacterium | reverse complement strand
TCCCGCGCGGCTTCAGCGACAGCGACTTGAAGAACGTCGCCATCCGGTACACGCGCGTGAGCGGGATCTCGAGCTGCTTCGAGACGTGCTCGAGCGACTCGCGCGGAAGCCAGTTCTCCTCGGTCTGGATGTCCTGGAGGATGGAAAGAAGGTTGTCGGGGGTGTTGCCGTTCTTGTGGAGGATCTTGTCTACATGATGCGGGGTCATCTCTCTACTCCTCGCCGCATCCGCGGGTCTCGTCGATCCGCCGGACGAGGTCCCGGACCGACACCAACTTCGAATCGGCCTCGTCGCCCTCGCCCTGTATCACGAACTCCAGGCAGTTGGTCGGGCATGCCTCGACGCAGGCCGGCTCCATTCCCTGCTTGACTCGCTCGACGCACTGGTCGCACTTCTCGACGTGGGCGTGGTCCGCGGTCATGCGAGGCACGCCGTAGGGGCAAATGATGACGCAGCTCTCGCAGCCCACGCAGAGGGAGTCGTCCACGATGACGGGCTCGCCCGGGCCATCCCTGTGCATGGCGCCGGTCGGGCAGATCGCCATGCAGACCGCCGCGGCGCACTGCCTGCAGTTGGTGGGCACGGCCACGACCCCGATCTTCTTCACCTGGAGGTTGGTCCATGGGCGCGGCTCCTCCGTGATCGCGCCGAGCAGCGTCTTCGACTTGGAGTGCTCGATGAAGCACGCCGTGCGGCAGCGCTCGCACGCCAGGCACCGTTCCACCCTGACTTTGATCACGCCTTTCACGATTCCATCTCCTCGATAGGCTGATGCCGCGTGAGGCCCGCCTACTTCGCCATCTCGGCCACGAACGTCCGTATCATCTGCGCCGTCCTCGGATGCCGCACCACCAGCAGGCCTGCGCCCGCCATGAGCGGAGAGGCGGCCGTCATGGCCTCCATGATCAATCCGCGGGTCGTCGGGTCTCCCAACTCCGGGGCCTCGCTGGGTCGCCCAGCCGCGGGTCCTCCTCGCGGACCTCCTTGACCTTCCAGACCTCCACGCCCAGGTTGCAGTAGAGGGGATACTGGAGCTTCTCGTCCTCCTGGCAGAGGGCCGCCATCCTGCACCTCTCCATCACGGAGTAGGTGTACTCGAGCCCGTACCCGATGCCGCCGACCGTGGGATCCACGAGGATCCTGTCGTCCGGCACGCCTAGGTTCCCGAGGAGGATGTTCAGCTGCTTGGCCAAGTTGATGTCGATCGGGGTGGAAGCGATGGCCGTGTGCTTGTACCCGATGACCGCTGCGCCGAGGACCTTGTGGTTGGCCTCGACTACCGGGCCGAGCATCGAGGGCCTGCCCTGCAGGGCTTCGGCGACCGCCTTGATGATCTCGGCATCCTTGGCCGCATTCCCGCAGCCCCACACCGCGAGAGGCACGCTCACGGCCGCGGCCACGTCCTTCACGACCTTCAGGGTCTCCGCGACCCCGAGGTTGTCCCCGTTGGGATCGGTGCCCACCAGCTGGAGGTGCACGAAGTCGGCCTTGTACTCCTCCACCACCTTGCGGGCCCACTTGACCGGGTCCTTGAGGACATCGTCGCCGATCTGGGCCTTGAGAACGTCGGCCCAGGCCGCCGGGTAGACGTCGTTCACCTCGAAGCCGACGCGCGGCGGGTTAGGCATCTCGCCCTCGAACACGTGGAAGGGATAGGCGGTCTCGCCGCCCGCCTTGAAACCCTTGTCTCCGCCGATCGAGATCGTGCGAATCTTGCCCGAGTAACTCTGCTTGGGGAACTCGACTGCCATTGTGTCCTCCGTCTCGGAATCGCCATGGACCTCGGCTGCTGCGCGGGAGGGTTGCCCGCACGCGCCTCTCGAATCAGGCCGGGTTCTTCCGCTTCTCGCTGCCGTACCAGTCCTTCGAGTACCAGTAGCGCTCGCCCGACTGGAGATAGCGCATCATGTTCTTGCGGTCCCCGAGCTTCGCCCTCCAGTTGTCCGGTGCCTCGGGCTTGCCTGGAGCGACCTGGGCGTCGAGGATCTCGACCACCTTGCCGTCCTTGCCGGTGACCTTGGTCATCTTCTCGTTGCTCATTGCACACTCCTGCGCCCGCCGCTGCGAGGCGCTTCGCTGGCCAGCCTGTCAATGAAGACAGGTTGTTTATAAGGGATCTCACCACGGGTGTCTAGGTGCTATGCGCTCGCCCTGTAACCCGTTGAATGACGAGGGGTTACCTGCCCATGATGCCACAATGCCACCGACCCGTGGCACCGATGAATGGTCAGTCAGTTCCCTGCCCGGAGCGCTCGCGGGCAGGCCGGACCGAGCCGCGCGCTCCGCAGGTAATTAGTTGCCAGTTCGTGCGATGAATGTATTGGAAGTACATTATTCAGTGTTTGCGC
>CAZGVR010000267.1:0-3824 GCA_964528945.1 uncultured Myxococcales bacterium | reverse complement strand
TGATAAACGACGGTCGTTTCGCTTCCCGCTCCTATGGCCGGATCATTCGCCTCCGCCCGCAAGGCGCCGCGTGAGATCCCGCACCGCGGAGAGGAAGGGATTGTCCGCCTTCAGGGTGAACACGGACCTGTGCTCCATGTCCGCGCGAAGCACCTCTGGATCGTCCGGCAGCGTGGCAGCGATCAGGAGGCCGCACTCCTCGGCATGGCTCCTCACGAGCGGGTCCAGCCCAGACGCTGGCACCTGGTTCACGACCAGCATGACCCGGCCCACTTCCAGGTGCAGCTCCTCCACGAGGTCCCTCACCCGGCGCGCGGCCTCGATGCCGCGACGCGCATGGTCGGAGACTATGAGGAGAACGTCGGGCCTCCTCGTCGTCTTCCTGCTCAGGTGCTCCAGCCCTGCCTCGTTGTCTATGACCACGGCCGGGTAGTTGCCCTGGAGCTTCTCGACGTAGTTCCTCAGGATGTTGTTCGCGTAGCAGTAGCATCCGGAGCCCTCGGGCCGGCCCATGACGAGCATGTCCACATCGTCGCCCTCGATGACGGACCCGGACAGCTTGAACTCGAGATAGGCCTCCTTGGTCATTCCGGAAGGGATGTGGTCCTGCTCGTCGTGGAAGTCCTCGCGCGCGCCCCCGACCGTCGTTGCGGCGCTCACACCGAGCGCCTCGTTCAGGGTAGAGTTCGCGTCCGCGTCCACTGCCAGCACCGGACGCGTCCCGGACTCCACCAGGCATCTCACGATGGCCGCTGCAGTCGTCGTCTTGCCCGTCCCGCCCTTGCCCGACGTGGCTATTACCAGGGTCACTGCCGGCCTCCCGACTTGTCCCTCTCCACGTGCGCGTAGGCGTTGTGGTTGTGGATCGACTCGATGTTCTCGAACTCGACGCTGAACCAGGTGATGTTGTCGTCCGCGATGAGCTTCTCGGCGATCGCGCGGACCACGTCCTCGGCGAACATCGGGTGCTCGTAGGCGTGCTCGGTAACGAACTTCTCGTCCTCGCGCTTCAGCAGCGGATAGATGTCGCAGGATGCGCACGACTCGACCAGGTCCACGAGGTCCTCTATCCAGAGGAACCTCCTGAACCTGACGGACAGGTCCACCACCCCCCTCTGGTTGTGCGCGCCGACCCGGCTGATCTCCTTGGAGCAGGGGCACAGGGTCGTGACCGGCACGGACACCTTCACGCTCATCCGCTCCTCGTGGTTTGAAACCCCGTGGATCGTGCAGCTGTACTCCATCAGGCTCTCTGCGCCCGAGACGGGAGCCTTCTTCCTGATGAAGTAGGGGAAGCTGACCTCGATGTGGGCCTCCTCGGCGTCCAGCTCCTTCTTCGTGGCCTTCAGGATGAGCGGGAAGTTCCGTATGTTCATCTGGCCGCGGTAGCGGTTGAGCACCTCGATGAACCGGCTCATGTGCGTGCCCTTGAACTGCTGCGGGAGGTTCACGTACATGTTGATGGAGGCGACCGTCTGCTGCGTTCCCTGCGCGCGGTCGAGAACGATGATCGGGTACTTGATCCCCTTCACGCCGACCTTGTCGATGGCGATGTTCCGCGGATCTCGCATCGACTGCACGTCCGCCATCCCGGGCTTCTTGTTGCTGGTCGCCATGGCTCAGGGTACCGGGATCTTTAGAGTCCCTGGGCCGCGGATGCAATAGCGGATCCGGCGGAGGCCTCCCCGGAAGCTAGAGGAGCTTGTTGTGCATCCGCGCGGAGCGGATCGTGTTCATCATGAGCATCGTTATTGTCATGGGTCCCACGCCACCCGGCACCGGGGTGATCCATCCCGCCACCTCCTTCACTCCCTCGAAATCGACGTCGCCGCACAGGACCTCCTTGTCGCCATCCTTGATCCGGTTCACGCCGACGTCGATCACGACCGCGCCGGGCTTCACCATGTCGGCCTTGACGTACTTCGGGACCCCGGCGGCCACGACCAGGATGTCGGCCCTCCTCGTGTGCTCGGCCATGTTCTTCGTGCCCGTGTGGCAGATCGTCACCGTGGAGTTGGCCCCCTTGGCCTTCTGGAGCATTATGTTCGCGATGGGCTTTCCCACGATGTTGGAGCGGCCGACGACGACGAGGTGCGCGCCGGAGGTCTCGATGCCCGAGCGGACCAGGAGCTGCTGGCATCCGTGGGGCGTGCAGGGCAGGAAGGCGGGCTCTCCCGCGACCAGCTTGCCCACGTTCACGGGATGGAAGCCGTCCACGTCCTTGTCAGGATCTATCGCGAGGAGCACCTTGTTCTCGCTGATGTGCTTGGGCAGGGGAAGCTGCACGAGGATCCCGTGGCACTCGGGGTTCCTGTTGAGCTCGTCGATGAGGGAGAGCAGCTTCGGCTCGGGAGTGTCCGCGGGCAGGTCGTACGAGAACGACCTGATTCCCAGCTTGTCGCATGTCAGCCTCTTGTTCTTCACGTAGACCTGCGACGCCGGGTTCTCGCCGATGATTATAACGGCGAGTCCGGGATGGACGTTGTGCTTCGCCTTGAGCTCGTCCACCTCCTTCTTGAGCTCCTCCTTTATCTGCTTGGAGATCTCGTTCCCGCTGATGATCTTGGCCGTCATTGAATCCTCTCCTCCCGGCCCGGTCGAGCCGGATTTTTTGCCGGTGCGGGCTCCGTTCTAGTGGATCGCTTCGCCACCCGTCAAGGCGGCCCCGTATGCAGAAGAGGAAGCTAGGCCTTGGCTTCCTCGCCCGGACACTCGAGCACGGCGCCATCGCATTCCTGTCGTCCGCACACGAATGCCGCGGCATCCAACGGTTTCCGTCCTGTCGCCTGCAAGCGCAGCACTTCGAGCCATCCGTCCTTGCACCTGACGAGGAGTCTTCCACCCAGCACGGCCACGCCTCCAGGCACCGTACACGGACACGTATCCGGTGGAAGGGCGTCACCGACCGCCAGTAGCTTGATCGGCACTTCCCCAAGCCGTGCCCTCGCGCCCGGCCAGGGCGTGACCGCCCTGATGCGCCTCGAAACCTCGGCCGTGGTCATGCCGAAGTCCACTATCCCCTCCCTCTTCGTCAGCGGAGGCGCCAGCGTTGCGCGAGACCCGTCCTGGGCGATCGGCTCGATCCGCCCGGCGATCCACCGCGGCAGCACCTCCGAGAGGAACCCTGGAGCGGCCTCCCCCAGCCTCCTTGCCAGATCGCCGGCCGTGTCGGTCGGTCCGATGGGCACAGCCATCGCCGCGATGATCGGCCCGGTGTCCAGGCCGCGATCCATGAGCATCAGGGTGAGGCCGGTCTCCGTGTCGCCCTCGAGGATCGCCCTCTGGATCGGAGCGGCGCCCCTGTGCCTGGGAAGCAGGGATGCGTGCACGTTCAGGCAGCCTCGCCCCGGGATGTCGAGGATCTCCCCCGGAAGGATCCTTCCATACGCGGTCACCAGGAACAGGTCCGCGCCGCATCCGTGCAGGCGCTCGACCACGGATCGAGCCCGCAGCCGCTCGGGCTGGAACACCTCGATCCCCATCTCCAGGGCTGCCGCCTTCACCGGCGTCGGGACCGTTCGCCTTCCGCGCCCCGCCGGCCTGTCGGGCTGGCTGACCACGAGCACGACCTCGGTCAGGTCGTGGAGCGCACGCAGGGACGGGACCGCGATCTCCGGTGTCCCGAAGAACACGGCCTTTGTCCTTTCGTGCGCCACGCTCAGGGAGGCACCTCAGTCATCGGCCATGAACGTGGCGGCCGTGTTGGGCCCCTCGGAGACCCTCACCCTGTGGATGCGGGCCCTGTTCCCTGCCAGCCTGCGATCCATCTCTCCGAAGACGTGGCGGGCCAGGTTCTCGGGGGAGGGGGTGATCCCGTCGAACGG
>CAZGVR010000266.1:0-6210 GCA_964528945.1 uncultured Myxococcales bacterium | reverse complement strand
GCCGTGCTCGCGATCCACCATGGCGGCACCGAGATCTGCGACACGACCGACCAGGACTGCGACGGCTCGATCCTGGACGGGCCTGGGGCCGACGACGACGGCGACGGCGTGCCTGACATGACCTGCGGCGGCAACGACTGCGACGACGCGAGCGCGGCGATCCACGGCACGTTCTCGCCAGGGGCCGGGATCACCGACCCGTCAGTGTCCGCCGCGACCGAGTCGTGCGACACGGTCGACAGCGACTGCGACGGGTTCCTGGACGAGGCGGGCGCGAACGACGACGGCGACGCGTACATCGACTCCGCCTGCGGCGGGAACGACTGCGACGATACGGACGCCACCGTCCATCCGGGCGCAGCCAGGAACTGCGGCGACGACCACGACTGCGACGGGCTCAGGGACGACGACGAGGACGGCGACGGGCACTTCACGCCCACGGTGGGCACCTACACGTGCGGCGGGGACGACTGCGACGATGCGAACCCGCAGGCGTACGCCGGCGCGGCCGAGATCTGCAGGAACGGCGTGGACGAGGACTGCGACGGCAGCGTGGACGGGCTCAGGTCCATGGTGGGCGAGGTCCAGGTCACGGCCACGGACACGGCCCACTCCTACGGCCAGAAGATGACGTGGACGGGCAGCGAGTACGGGATCGTGTTCTACGACAACAGGGACCCGAACTACGACATCTACCTGGCCCGCGTGTCAGGCGCAGGTGTCAAGGTCGGATCGGACGTCAAGCTCACGGACCATCCCACGACCAACAACGGCGACTGGCCAGCGGCGGCGTGGTCGGGATCCGAGCTCGGTGTCGCGTGGCGCGACAGCCGCGACGGCAACACCGAGATCTACTTCGCCGCGGTCTCACCCACCGGGACCAAGAGGCTCTCGGACGTCAGGATCACGAACGACGCCGCGCAATCCTACGACCCCAGGATAGTCTGGGCGAGCAGCAGGTGGGGGATCTCCTGGACCGACACCAGGGGCACGGCAGCCACGGTCATGCTCGTGCCGGTCAACCCGGCCACGGGTGCACCGGCCGGGACCGGCAGCGTCATCTCGACGGTCACGACCACGCCGTGGGGCTTCTCGGCGCTCACCTGGAACGGCACGTACTACGGCGTCGGCTACGGCATGGGCGCGCCGTCGAGCGACGTCTACTTCACGCGCGCGGCCGACACGGGCCCGCCCGTCGGGTCGCTCCTCGCCGTGGCCACGGACTCGACCTACAATTCCAACTACCCGTCGGTCGTCTGGAGCGGGACCGAGTTCGGTTACGCATGGACCGACTTCCGGGACTCGGACTACGAGATCTACTTCGCGCGCGTGACCGCCATCGCGTCCCAGGTCGGCAGCGACATCAGGATCACGAACAGCACGGGCGCATCCATGTACCCGTCGCTCGCCTGGACCGGCAGCCTGTACGGCGCGTCCTGGCAGGACTCCCGCGACGGGCAGAACGAGATCTACATCGGGCTCTTCACGCCCATGGGCGTCAGGATCGGCGCGGACATGCGCGTCACCACGAACGACCTGATCTCCTCCCAGAGGCCGGCCCTGGCCTGGTCCGGGAGCGAGCTCGGCGTCGTGTGGGACGACGGCAGGAACCCGTATTCAGAAATATATTTCAGCAGGCTGGGCTTCTGCGAGTAGGGCCGTCCGTTCAGGGAGCCGCGGCCGGCGCCGCGATCTCCATGGAGATGCAGCGGGCCGCGAGGTTGTCGTAGAAGTCGTACAGCGCCTCCTGCAGCGCGAACTGGTAGCTGGAGGGAGAGGTGCCGGCGTCCGGGGAGTCGTTGTACCCGTCCACCTGGAACTCCGCGGTCCCGCCCTTCCCGGTCACGGTCACGTCGGCCTGGACGATCGATTCCACGTGGATCGTCATGCCGCTCGGCGTCATCCAGAGCCAGAGCGCGCCCAGGTCGGCCTCGGCAACGAGATCCGCGTCCTCTTCCGAGTCGGCCAGGTCGTAGCCTGCCTGGAGGAAGGCCGCCTTGAGCATGTGCCTGACGATGGACTCCACGTCCTGGCCGTCCGGGAGGTAGATGTTGCTTATCGCGTGCACGCTGTCCCCGCGCGCGCCTATGATCTGCGGCTGCTCCTTGGCGGGCGGATCGTCCCATACCACGGGCACGCTGAGCGATGTCGATTCCGCCACGAAGGCCCTCGAGTCCTTCACCGCCTTCACGAAAACCGTCTGACCCGAGTCAGGCTCGAGGGTCATGGGCTCGGTCGGGTACCTCGCCTCGACGGCGAAGAACCCCGGTCCGCAGGCCGCAGTCGAGAGCGCGGCTGCAATCAGGATCGCTTGATTCCTCATGGCCGCGACTATACCCTGATCCCCGGCGAAACGCACCTCGAGGTGCGCCGGGAGCGGTCATGGAATCACGAGAGCCATGGATGGACGAGGCAGACGCGCTGAGAGCGGCGCGTCCGCGCACGATCCTCTTCATGTGCGTGGCCAACTCGGCGCGCAGCCAGATGGCCGAGGGCCTGGCGCGGGCCCTTGCCCCGCGCGGCGTCCGCGTCCTCTCGGCCGGATCCATGGCGCTCGACGTGAACCCGACCGCCATGCAGGTCATGCGCGAGATAGGGATGGACATATCGTCCCAGCATTCGAAGGGGCTCGACGAGATCCCGCTGGGCGAGGTGGACGCCGTTGTCACGCTGTGCGCGCAGGAGGTCTGCCCGGTCGTCCCGGGCATCCGCGTGCGCGTCCACTGGGCCATGCCGGATCCCACGTTCGCCGCGGCGTCGGCGGGCGGAACGGTCAAGGCGTTCCGCGGCATCCGCGACTCGATCCGCGAGCGGCTCGCGTACCTGTTCCGGGACTGGCCTGCGTAGGCTCGCTCAGCGTGGGCGCGGGAGGCAGGCAGGCACGCCGGCGGCCGGACGGTCGCAGTACTCGTGGCTCGCGCAGCAGACCGCCTCGGGGTGATCCGCAGGCCCGCACTGCCTGCTCTCGTCGCAGATCGCGGACTCGCACTGCAGGTAGAGCGTGGATCCCTCGCCCACCACGACCGTGTCAGTGAACCCGACCTGCGGCAGCCCGCCGTCGCCGTAAGGGTCGTAGTACCAGCCCTCGCCGCCGGGCGAGTGCACGGCTGCAGGGTCGGTGCAGGAGAGCGAGCAGTCGGATAGGCCCGTGCCTGCCTGCGGGATCTCGCAGAGCGAGTGCTCCTGCCCGGCCGCGTCCCGCGACGTTGCGCACCCTGTGCCAGGGCCGCCTGGCTCGAAGCACGGCTTGCCCGCCGGGCACGGCCTCAGGTCCGGAAGCTCCTCGATCATCGCGCACGCGGCAAGGCACGTGCATGGAACCGCAGGGTCCTTGGCGATCGCCAGGTCCCTGGGCGGCTGGATCTCGCGCCAGAGGCCGATGAGCTTGTCCGTGAGCCCCTTGATCGCAGGCCCGAAGTCGTCAGTGCAGATCGAGTGCACCAGGGCCGAGCCGCCCATCTGCCGGGCGATCTCCACGAAGCGGCGGCCCGGGTAGGCAGTGCCGTTGGGCGTGGAGCACGCGGGCCTGAGAGCGTCCCCTTCCGGGATCTCCTGCATCTCGTCCCGCGACAGGCAATCCGGGATCAGGTCGCCCGAGCCCGTGCACGTCTGGCCGCCATCGGGCGGCACGCCCACGATGAACCCGAGCACCAAGCGGTCCGCGGGACGCAGGGCCCTGAACCCGTCCACGTACCTGCTCACGGGGTGCACCTTGTCCGGGTGCATGAAGCACTTGAGGTTCGGTGGATCGTCCTCGGTCACGATCGTGGGATCGCGCATGGAGCAGTCCTCCTCGTCGGTCACGAAGAGGACCGTGAGTATGGAGTCGGGCCTCATGAACCCGGAGTTCGCGCCGCCCGGCACGGCATGCGACGTGAGCCCCTTCAGCGCGGCCTCGAGCTGCTGCTCGAACCCGCACCCGTCAGTGCCGAGAGTTGCCATGCAGCCGAAGTCCGCGACCATGCGGTCGACGAGCGCGGGGTCCGGGCTGCCCGACGCGTACTCGAGGTAGGTCGGATAGGAGGTGCCGCACCCCGGCGTACCCGGAGCGGGCGAGTGCTGGAGTATGCCGTCGTCCCCGTCGATCGGATCCGCGCACGTCTCCATGGTGACGCCGCCCGTGCCCATGTCAGTGCTCACCACGCCCACGTGAAGATCCGTTACCGGCACCCATTGGCGCTTGCCCTCGGCATCGAGGGGAGGATCGAGCAGCGCGCGGATCAGGCTCGGGAACTGGAGCGCCAGGTTGGCCTGCTCCTCCTTCATGGACCTCGAGTCGTCCACGACCACCAGGATGTCCACTGGCACCGAGCCTGCCTGCGCGAACTCCTCGAGCACGTAGCTCTCCGTGCCCGGCTCGGCGCGCACGAGCGGCCGCTGGGTGCACGCCGCCATGGTCGAGAGGACCATGAGGCAGCGCGCTGCCACGGCCCTGGGATTGGTTCCTGCCGCGATCTTCATGACAACCTCCTTGCGGGCCTGCCGATTGCCAGCAGGTCCCATGGAGGCTACCGTGCAATAGTACTGCCAACTAGCATCACATCTCCATTCTACTTTTTCCTTTAGTTAAGGAGTGTTATATGCACGAGCACCAGGGTATTCCCGTACGCTAACAATCAATGACTACTATGGCAACACCGCATAGTGCCTTTCGTTGACATGTCCTGGCCGCGATATTGGAGCCTGTCTGGCTAATGAACTTCCTTCATGAAGATGCTCTCGACGCCTGCGTCGTCCTCCATGAGGAAAAATACGTGGTTGTCGAAGAGGTGCATGGCCCACTCCTTGCCCGGGAGATCAGTGATCTGGAACTCCTCGCCTGTGGAGATTCTGTACCCGTATAGGTCGTGGTTGGTCGCTGCGACGTAGTTGTTCGGGTAGAGCGGGTCGTTCCTGAGATCGGTCCACACGACGAGGTCACCGAAAACGAAACTGCCGAACTGGGATGCCGTATCGGTGCTGACGGGGATCTCGACGCCGTCGTCGATATCCATCATGTAGATGTCTGCGAAGGCCTGGTTGGCCTGGGTGCCGCCTGCGCGGGCGTCGGACCAAGTGATGAGGGATTCCCAAAGACTGATGTACCATCGATCGTGGACTCCGTCTGTCAACCACATAGTAGTCCCGACAACAGAATCATAGACGTTTACGATATCCAGGCTTGTTGGGAACCAATCGTACGCCACAGTAGTATTCCATACGTAAGGATTTCCAACAGCCTCGTGAGAGATGGTGGACTCGGTTCCTGTCTCGAGATCGAATAGCCTGACTTCCTGGCCACCAGCGTAACCCAGCCTGTTGTCTTGCCAGACGAGATATTTACCGAATACATCCATCTGCGCAGGGCACCAACAGTGGATACCGCAAGTGGTGTAAGAGTTTATTACTTCACTGAGACCAGTTAGTAACGAGAAATGTATGACCTCGCACTGGAGTTCTTCGGAATCCGTTGTCGCAACCCATCGAGAATGCGAATAGTAGATATCTTCGTTGTAAATCGTAGGTTCTCTGATTAGTTCATGCAAAACGCCAGGTGTGCCAGGTTCTTTCAATCTATCATCGATAAGGTACTCAATCTGGCTCGCTAGGTCCACTACGATGACCCTGTCCCAGCATTCGGTGCCGCAATAAGATCCCTGAGTACTGTAAACCAGATAACGTCCCCAAACATCCAAAGAACTCGGAAAGGTCAGCATGTCGTCTGCATAAGATACCTGCCGGCAGCATTCTCCGCAGAAGGTCGGCGGCCGGTCTCTCGGTATTTCTTCCAATCCTATCCCTGCGAGGTCGTAGCCACTTTCGAAAGGCAGGAAGCAGTCTGAAGACGCATCAGGGAGATCTGCATCTGTAGTATCCGGGTCGCCGCTCGCGTCGAGTTCCGGTGACGTATCGTCCTGGTGGGTCTCGAGTGACTCGTCATCTGGGATTTCTAAGGCGTCTACAACAACATCCCCGTCAGTTCCGTCATGACTGTTGCACGAGCACGCGGTGAGGAATGTCAACAAGCCCGCAACGATCATCGCAAGAGGAACAACAGGACAAAGAGCGGGCAGGCAGTCGGTCGATTTCATTTCACCACGCAAGGGCCACCTCGATCTTGCCTTCGGCGAGCCTGTAAGATCTCGCCCATCCGTACTTCACTCCCCCCACCCAGTCGCGCAGGTCGTGAGTACCGTCCTGAACCAGCACGGCCGGATCGGCGGCCTCGAT
>CAZGVR010000265.1:5460-6232 GCA_964528945.1 uncultured Myxococcales bacterium | reverse complement strand
CCCTCGGTGGCGAGGCCCAGCACGTCGTAGGTCCGCCTGGTCCGGACGTAGGGTATGGCGCCGGCGTCGTTCAGGCCCACGATCGCGTCCGTGGGCAGGAAGCGATCCACGACCTTGGCCATCCGTATCTGCTGGTCGAAGATGTTCTTGCAGTTCATGCCGTAGGTGTCGGCCCACCGCGGGAGGCTCAGGGCCGAGGCTAGAAGGAAGAAAGACACGGCCGTGGCCGCGGCCAGGCGGAACCGCCCTGCCGCCGCACGCGCGGCATCGGCGACGCCGACAACGGCCCAGACCAGGTAGAGGTGGTAGAACGGCATCTGGTACCTGAAGTGGTGATCGTCGCTGGCCAGGCTCATCATGGTCGCGAGCCCGCCCACGAAGAACCAGATCGCGCCCAGCCATGCGAAGCCCGGCTTCCGCTCCCTTGCCTCCGCGATCATCCGGGGCAGCAGGCTCACGACCAGGAACGGCGTCAGGAGGAAGGGGCTGCCGTCGTAGAAGTAGTACCCCGCGTAGAGGCCGGTCGCTATCTTGTCAATGTTCTTCGTCGTGAGATCCAGGAAGAGGTACGGGGTCATGGAGGGCTCGAAGAAATAGGACTTCTGTATGGCCGAGGCGCCCGCGACGTTGCCCGTGAGCGCGAGCGTGATCCCCATCCACAGCAGGCCCGGGACGAGGAGGCCTGCCCAGGACAGCTCCCTGACTGCCGCGCGGCGGCCGCCCGCAAGAGGCGGCGCTCTCCCCCGAGGGGCGCGAGGCCCCGCCTGCCCCC
>CAZGVR010000265.1:4466-5450 GCA_964528945.1 uncultured Myxococcales bacterium | reverse complement strand
CGACCAGCAGGGTGGCGAGGACCAGCCCCTCGGGCCGCATGACCGGTAGGAGCCCGCCCCAGATCGCGAGCGGCACGCGCGCGCCTGCGCGGGCGGCCGCATCCCCGGTCAGGTGCTCGTGTATGTACACGAGCGAGGCGAGCATGACCACGGAGAACACCGGGATCTCCATGCCGCTCAGGTACCCCCACATGAGGAACCCGCTCAGGGCGAACATGGCCCCGCCGAAGAGCGGCAGCCATTCGCCGTGGTCACCTCCCGCGGCGCGCCGGACCAGGTCCGCCACCATGAAGAAGCCGGCGATGGCACAGCCGACCCCGAGCAGGAAGGCCCAGAGTATGAGCATCTCGCCCTTGAACCCCAGCACGTACCCGATCGCGAGGATGAACGGGTACAGTGGGCTCGTCGTGGCCGAGGAGAAGCCTCCGCCAGGGGACCACTGCATGACGTGGCCCTCCGCGATGTTCCTCGCGAAGGTGAAGTATATGAAGGTGTCGTCGAGCGGCATGGAGAGCCCGCCGTTCGTGTACTGGTACGTCGCCCAGAAGAACCAGGCCGAGACGAGAACCACGGCGGCGATGCCGAGATACCTGAGCTTGACCGGCAAGTTCCCCTCCTTCCTGGAGGACGACCGCACACGTTACACCCGGCCACCGGGAACAGTCAAAGACGGGGGACCCGGCTCGCCGGCGGACCGTCCGATCGGGTCCAGAAGTTGCGCGCTGGTCGGCGGGGTTTATATATATGCCCAGCGGCCGGGCGCGGGGGCACGTCGGCGGCGGAGGACCCCATGGACAAGCGTCACGTCGTCACCGTCTTCATAGAGCAGTCGGGGCGGATCCTCCTCCTCAGGCGCAGCGACAGGGTATCGTCCTACAGGGGCAAGTGGGCGGGGGTCTCGGGCTCGGTCGAGGGGGGATCGCCGCTCGGCGGCCGCCTCCTCGCCGACGCGGTCGGGGCGGCGACGCCGCTCGTCGTGTGCCG
>CAZGVR010000265.1:3035-4456 GCA_964528945.1 uncultured Myxococcales bacterium | reverse complement strand
GAGCGCCGCTCATGCAGGCCAGGGCAGAGGTCGAGGAGGAGACCGGGCTGAAATCCTCGGACGTCAAGTTCATGAAGGCCGGCAGGGAGTTCGAGGTCAAGGACAGCGGCCTGAAGACCACGTGGATCGTGCATCCCTTCCTGTTCCAGGCCGTCTCCCTGGAGCGGTTCAAGCTGGACTGGGAGCACAGCGATCACAAGTGGATCCAGCCCGGAGAGCTGGAGCTCTTCGAGACGGTCCCTTCGCTCAAGGAGTCCCTCTCCAGGGTGATGTAGGCGGATCGGCCTCAGGGCTCGAGCACGAGCACCCGCAGCGAGACGTCGGACCAGAGGACCATGAAGCCCTCGCCTCCCGGCACGATCCTCGGGTCGCGGGCGCCATCCCAGCCGACGTCGTAGGTGGCGGGTGCGTCCCAGGCCCCGCCGCCCGACCGGACCACGTCGACGAGCGGGCCCATCTCGCCCGCGCGCATCCACGCGACCGCGTAAGAGGACCCCTGGGCCGCCACCTCCAGCCCCGAGAGGCCGAACGACTTGCCGGTGGCGCTCTTCCACGCGAGCAGGGTCACGAGCGACCCGACCTCCTTCGCAGCCGAGTCGAACTCTGCGAACCAGGCCCAGGCGTTCGACTCGGCGTGCGGCTTTGCGACCTCGGCGAACAGGGCCACGCCCAGCCGATCGCCGGTCCATGCAGCCGCCACCGCCTGCGGTTTCTGCGGCAAGGGTGTGCGCGTCACCTCCTGCCTGGCAGGGTCGTCCGCGTGGGCCACGTGCAGGACGAGGTAGCTGTCACCCTTGCCCACGGTGGCCATCGGTGTCTCGACCACCCCGAGCGCGAAGGCGGCGCTTCCGCCGGGCGTCGGCGAGAAGAAGTGCACCGGCATGGCGTCGGGCTTCCATCGGGCCACGAAGGCCAGCGCCTTGGCAGGCGGCCCGTCCGGGCCTCCGATCCAGATCCCGTCCGGTGCCAGCCATGCCGCGTCGAGACGATCGCCAGAGATCACCGGCACGGCCTCGACCGGCGGATCCCCGATCCACACGGCCCTCTCGTCCTGCACCCGGTTCCAGGCCTCGTCGAACACGATCACGTGCTCGATGCTGGCCGTTGCCTCGATCCCCTGCTGCTCGCAGCGGACCGAGGCCCTGGCTCCGAAGATCACGCCGAAGCCCCTGCCCACCGGCACCAGGCTCCCGCGGTAGAGACGTACGAGCCGTCCCATCTCGTCCAGACCTGGCTGGAGGCACGTCTCGATGTCCCCGGGAGGCGCGTTCGCGAGCGCCGGCGAGAGGATGGCTGCACCAGGCTCGTCCGCGCCGAGGGCCCATAGCTCCTCCTGGAGCTTGAGGATGACCTCCGACCCCAGATCGGTCCCGTCCGCGGCCAGGTGCCGCACGCGCAGGTGCTCCTCCCCGGTCTCGAGC
>CAZGVR010000265.1:0-3025 GCA_964528945.1 uncultured Myxococcales bacterium | reverse complement strand
CGCCCTCCGGCGACTCCTCCGCTTCCTCCGGCAGCTCCTCCCCGGTCTCGAGCATCCACAGGTCCCCGTCCCTGGAAGCGAGCGCGTACGGCTCGCCGTCGATGTCCTCGGGGACCGGGCCCAGATCCATGGCCGGCCCGCGCACGGCGAGCAGCCTGATCGCAGCCCCGCTGCAGGCTGAGGTCGATGCGGCCGCCAGCACGATCCAGAGGCCCGGCAGCGTCCACCTTCCCATGTCACTTGCCTCCCTTGCCGTCCTCGGTCGAGGTTCCGGCCCCGGACGCGGTAGCGCCCCCGCCCGCGCCTTCCTTGATGATGGTCACCCCGCCCACCGAGAAGCCGAACTCGTAGCTCACCTCGAGCGAGAACGAGAACGCGCCCACGGTCTCGCGAGCCTCGTCCGTGAGGGCGAACCTGAAGCCCGCCTCGATCGTGGCCTCGGGCACAGGATAGAACTTGCCGCCGAAGCCCACGTAGACGAACTTCGGGTGCCCGTGGTGACCGGGCGCGGTGCCCCACGAGTGCTCGATCCCCTGGTACTCGACCTCGTTCATGCAGAACATGGCCGTGAAGTCGGCGAGGAGCGAGAACCACTTGAGCGGGGCCACCCCGGCAGCGAAGTTCATGGCCCAGTGGACCTGGTCGTCCTCGGCAAAGGGCCAGTCGTTGCTCTCGTCGACCACGACGATGGCGAGGCCCTGCCGCGTGGACAGCGTGACCATGTTGCCCAGCGTGATCCCGTAGATCAGCTGCGGCTCCATGATCCAGGAATCCGATTCCGCCTGGAACTCCGGGCCGCCGTTGTCGTCGAGGTTCAGGTTGATGTCGCCCGCTGTTGGGAAGGTGAGCCTGAACGCACCAGAGAAGTACTGCGGGAACTGGCCGTGGACCGCCACGATGTTCCCGAGGAAGTGGAACGCGAACTGGCCGAAGTTGGCGTCGCTGTCGCTGTACTCCGAGCCGGTGAAGGTCTCCTCGACGCGGGCATGGGCCACGTGCAGCGGCACGAGCTCGAGACCCAGCTCGAACCGCTTGAAGAAGGCGATGCTGCCGCCGATCCTGATCTGGTACTGCAAGAAGGTCTCGTGCCGGACGAACGGAAGGTCGGCATCCAGCGAGAGGAACTCCATGGGGATCACGTGGAGCTGGGTCTGCGGTCTCGGCGAGAGCGCCGAGAGCGGGGACATGAACCCGCCGCTGATGTCCAGCGAGTCTATGAAGACCTCGCCGCCAGTAGGTACCTCCGATGCCCGGGCAGGCCATGCCAGGGCCGTGCAGCACGAAAGGAGCCCGAGGAACATCGCCGCTCTCGTCATCTCTCCTCCTCCTTCAGTACAGGACCGCATCGAGATCGGGATCCGTGTTGCCGGCCCGGGCCCTGTCGCAGAGCTCCATGACGGCGGCCGGGACCAGGTGCGACTCGAGGGCCTCGGGGATCAGGACTTCCGAGGCGCCCGGCCAGGGGATCTGCTCCCCTGCCGCTAGCTCCGGAAAGCTGGCGGCAGGCTCGCCCGAGGCGGCCTCCATGTAGACCGAGTCGGGATCCACCCTGAACCACGCGTGGCCGGCCGCCGCGAGGCCCATGACGAGCGATCTCAGGTGCGGGTGGTCGACCGGCCCCTGCACGTGATCCTCCACCGACCCGAGGATCATGACCGGGAGACCGGGCAGGGCCGCGCTCGCCGCTGCAATCGACAGGGCTCCGTCCCGGCCGCTCCAGTAGGACCTCATGTCGGCAGTCGAGGCCATCCACGACGGCAGGCCGACGGGGAACAGATCGGACATCCTGCCGTCTATCGCGTCCGCGAGCTCGGTGGAGTAGTAGAGCCACGGCAGGTGCTCGCCGGACATGATCTCGCCCGGCCCGGGGATGCCTTCGATGACCAGCTCGCCGCCGTCCAGGGTGCCGTCTGCGTCGAAGTCCACGAAGAAGGTGCCGGTGATGGGCCACATGGTGCCGTCGAGCGGGTCCACGATCTCCCTCGTGAAGCCCGTGTCCCATTCGAGCGCGACGTCGAAACCAGGCCATGGGCACGCGGTCGCGGTGCACGTGCCAGGAACGTAGAACGGGTTCTCCGGGCCGCCGGCCTTTCCCAGCTCCGCGTTCACGTACTGGTCGCCGATGGGCGACTCCCACAGGGCGAGCCAGTCCAGGCCGGCGATGGCCGGGCCGTGCTCCCCGATCGTCACGAGCGCGAGGTTGCCGCCGTTGGACATGCCCAGAAGACCCGTCATCCCGGTGTCGGCCCAGGGGATCCGGTCGGATATGTGCAACCCGTCCTCGTCCTCGAGCTCGCCCATGGCGTACCGGATCACGTCCCTCAAGGCCTGCCTGCACGCGGGCCCGCGGTAGTCGAAAGTGCCGGTGCTGGCGGGCCACGCACGCCCCCCGCCCGGGAGGATGAAGACCACGGTCACGACCCCGGCCTCGAGCGCGAGGGGGTTCACCTCGTCCCACCCGATCTCGCCGGGCCCGTGACCGCCCTGCGCCATCACCACGACGGGCGCGCCCTCGGGAAACCTGGCGTCCGGCTCGGCAGGGTGCGAGACGCGCATGATCACGCCGGCGCCCGGGGCCGAGGCCGTGGGCAGGTACTTCACGAAGGTGCCGGCGCCCGAGACCGTGGGATCCGAGTCCGCGTCGCCCGCGTCGTCCGAGGGCGTGTCCCCTGGCCCGTCCAGCCCGTCCGCAGGATCGGTCTGATCGAGCCAGTTCGTGTCGGGCGAGGAGCCGCCTCCACCGCACGAGGCGAGCAGCAGGGCCGCCGTGATTGACAGAGATCTCATCGGATGATCCTCACGTGTTGACAATCAAGCTACCCGAGGGTCGGTGCAGGCGCAAGCGGGAACGGGGACGGCTAGACGTAGGCGGCGAGGAGCCGCGCGCGCCTCTCGGCGAGCGCGGCGCGGAGACCCGAGGGCGAGACCACGGCGAACCGGTGGGTCATGCGGAGGAGCCAGGTGAGGAAGCCCTCGTACCTCTCCTCGGGGACGTCGAATGTCACGCGGCCCGCAGAGTGGCCGG
>CAZGVR010000264.1:0-6238 GCA_964528945.1 uncultured Myxococcales bacterium | reverse complement strand
CCTTATCGCGGGCGCTAGATCCACGCCGCTGGATGCGTGCAGGCACCCGAGCAGGATCCCCTCGGTGGAGAGCCTCAGCCTCCCGCAGGTCGAGCAGAACGGCGCGGACTGGGGGCTTATCATGCCGATCCGCCCGCGCAGGCCGGCCGGCCCGCTCGCCTGGTAGATCCTCGCGGTGGAGCCCTGGTCCGACACCGCCGGCAGGAGGTCCATGCTCTCCGAGAGCCTGCCCAGGATCTCGCGGCTCGGTACGAAGAGCGCCGCGTGCGACTGCCCGGCCACTCCCACGGGCATGAGCTCCAGGAACCGGACCTCGCAGCCGCGGGACATGCCGAAGCGGGCAATGTCCGCGACCTCCAGGTCGTTCATGCCCCTCATGACCACCGCGTTGAGCTTGACCGGCCCGAGCCCGGCCTCGATCGCGGCATCGATCCCGGCGATGGTCCTTCCCAGATCTCCGCCCGTTATCCCGCGGTAGGTGCCGGGGTGGACCGAGTCGAGGCTCACGTTCACGCGCAAGAGCCCCCTGGCCGCCAGCCCTCGCGCCATGCGCGCCAGCCGCTGGCCGTTGGTCGTGAGCGAGAGGTCGGCCAGGCCCAGCATGCCCAGGCTCCCGACCAGCCGGTCGAGGCCCCGCGCGACCAGCGGCTCGCCGCCCGTCAGCCTGATAGACCTCACGCCGCAGCGGCGCACGAGCACTGACGCGACCCACGCGCGCTCGTCCATGGTCAGCGCGCGCCGGCCGCGCCTCTGCCTCACGCCGCAGCCGGGCATGCAGTAGGAGCACCTGAGATCGCAACCTTCCGTGACCGAGAGCCTGAGCCTGTCGACGACCCTGACCGGGGCCGACAAGGCCCTGTGATCCAAGGCCGCTACCATGGCCTGCTCCAGGGGTGCGCCTCCACGCTGCTGCCGGCGGCATAGGGGCCGTGCTCGGGCTCGAGCTTGACCACGCCGTTCGCCCTGCTCGCGGAGATCAGGTCGGCGCTGCTCCGTATGCGGATCGGCACGGCGACCAGGCCGCCGGACGCGTCCACGTCCATTCGCGAGGGCATGAGCAGCGTTCGGTCGCCACGCGCCGACGCCTCCTCGGCCAGCCTGACCGACACGGCCCACGGGCCGGTCCCAGGCCCTCCCATCATGCGGATCACGGCAGGCGCCACGAACTCCCAGAAGGAGACGAGCACGCTCACCGGGTTTCCGGGAAGCCCGAACACGACCTTGCCCGTGCCAGCGGTCGCGAACAGGAAGGGCTTGCCCGGCTTCATCCTGACCTTGTGCAGCACTATCCGGCCTCCCACGGCCTCGACAGCACGCGGGACGAGGTCACGATCGCCCATGGACACGCCGCCCGTGACTATCACCACGTCGCACGACTCGAGGCCGGAGCGGAGATCCGCAATCAGCCGCTCCATCACGTCGTCGGCGACGCCGAGCGGGACGGGCTCCACGATCCCGAGCTCGCGCAGGGCGGACATCACCGCAGGGCCGTTCGAGTTCCTCGTCTCGTGGGCCGCCACCCGATCCGACGGCTTCCGGATCTCGGCGCCGGTCACGAGAACGCCGACGCGGGGCACACGGTACACGGGCACAGGATCCGCACCCACGGCTGCGCACGCCGCTATCTGCTGCGGGCCGAGCCGGCTGCCCGCCCTGAGCACCAGCGCGCCGGCCCTGCAGTCGTCGCCGCGCCTCCGCACGTTCGATCCTGGCTTCACCTGCTCCATGAACCGCACGACCCCCTCGCCTGCATGGTTCGTGGACTCCACGATCGCAACTGCGTCCGCACCGGGCGGCAGGTTTGCACCCGTGAAGATCCTGGCGCAGGAGCCCTGCTCGACCACCGGCGCTTCGGTCGAACCCGCTGCTACCTCGCCCACGAGCCTCAGGTCGGCAGGGACGCTGGCGAGGTCCATGGCACGTACTGCAAAGCCGTCCATGGCCGACCTGTCAGCCGGCGGCATGTCATCACTGGAGTGGATGTCCGCGGCCAGGTACCGCCCTACGGCCGCTTCGATGGCCACGTGCTCGGAACGAGGTCCGGGCAAGGACGCAAGCAGGGAGCTCCTGGCTTCTTCTATGGAGACGGG
The DNA here is from genome assembly GCA_964528945.1 of uncultured Myxococcales bacterium. Classification (GTDB taxonomy): domain Bacteria; phylum Myxococcota_A; class Polyangia; order DRWM01; family DRWM01; genus CAZGVR01. The sequence continues at coordinate 4,148 of CAZGVR010000264.1, read as the reverse complement.
CAACCGCGTCCTCCTTTCCAAAAGGGGAGGCCGGGACGTTTCCATCCCGACCCTATCGGCCGTGCGACCGTACTTCCGGTTCGGGTAGCGCGGCTCGGAGAACGCTCTATTGATAGTTCACGTCGGCTGGAGGCGCAAGTGGGTCAGCGAGGGGGGCCGTCAGCGGACCGGGTACGGAGCGACGTCGGACGAGAACTCGAGCGAGTCGAGGCACCAGACAGCGCCGCCCGGGACGGGTGCGCTCGCGAAGGTCCCGCCGTCCCAGTCGATGTCGGCCGCGTCGAGCGCGGCGTCCGAGCGCGTGCGCGTCGCGCCCGAGATCGTGCCCGAGAGGCTCTCGCCCACGACTCCCACCTCCTCGATCTCGACCGATCCCGAGACCGCCAGGTAGTCCCTCTCGCACCTGGAAATCCCGCCCTCGGGCCTGCAGCCTTCCCTCACCAGCACGCAGAGCCCGCACCCGGCATAGGACCCTCCCGGAATGGCGTACGTCCCGGGCTCGACGGGCCCGCCGCTTCCGGTCCAGATCTCGAGCTGGGCGATGTCGACCGGCGGGAAGACGGTCTCGCCGCGGATCACGCCGTCCCAGACCCAGAATCCGGCCTCCTCCTCGTAGAGGGCCTCCTGCTCTGTCGCAACGACCTCCTCGAGGTCGAGGGTGCAAGCGCCGTCCCCGGCCGCGTCGCCCGAATCCAGCGGGGCATCGCCCGTGTCGCCCTCGTCGCCGGCGTCTCCGGACATGGTCCCGCCGCCGCAGGCCCAGATGGCCGGGACGATGATGGCAGCGAGGATCACCCGCGGACTCGAGGATCCGTTGGCACTCATGGTTGCGGCAATAGCATGCGACAGCACTGCCCGCAAGCCTCACGCATTGACACCGGGCCTTCCCGGGGCGACGATCCGCTCGTGTCCGGGAGCATGGATCACGAGACCCTGATGTGGCGGGCCCTCGACCTTGCGCGCGAGGCGGCCGGCCGCGGCGAGGTGCCCGTGGGATGCGTGATCGCGCGGGAAGGCGTGGTCATCGCAGAGGCGGCCAACCGGCGGGAGGCGGACCGGGATCCGACCGGGCATGCCGAGATCATTGCCATCCGCATGGCGGCAGCCCGCACCGGGTCCTGGAGGCTCGACCGCACGTCCCTCGTCGTGACCTGCGAGCCGTGCCCCATGTGCGCCGGGGCCATCGTACAGGCCCGGGTCCCCCTGGTCGTGTACGGCTGCGACGACCCCAAGGGCGGCGGCATCAGGAGCCGCTACGGGATCGGCTTGGACGGCGCGCTCAACCACAGGTTCGAGCTGGTGAGCGGCGTGCTGGCCGAGGAGTCCGCCTCTCTCCTCAGGAGCTTCTTCGCGGATCTGCGACGGGACCATTGACCGGCTAGGATCACATGCCAATGCCGCCCGAATCTCCTGGCCCGTCGCCGGAAGCCGGATGGCCGAGCGCGAGATCGAAGCAGAAGATGCGCTGGTGCGGCCTGGGGGCGGTGACCGTGGCCGTGTACTCCCCGGCCTGGAGAGGCCCGGTGCTCCAGACGAAGAGCCCCTGCTCGTTGGGGTTCACGAAGGACTCTCCACCGGGCGGCAACCCCGGCCCCTCGAGCCTCAGGGTCACGGCCGGCCTGCTCGCCCACAGCGCGAAGTCGTCCAGCCCGGTCACGAGCCATCCGTCGCCCTGCTCGGGCACCTGGATGTGGAAGCGCAGCTCGCGTCCCTTGCCCGGCGGGATCGCGAGCACACACGTCCACCTGTGGAACATGGACCGGATCATGTGCCAGCCCGCGAAGTACCCGGGCGGCGCCGCGCCGTGGAAGAAGAAGCGGTCCCCCGGCCTCCTCTGGCCCAGCGCCACCCCGACCGGCGACGCGGTCAGCTCCACCCTCTTCAGCCGCACAAGGTCCATGGCCAGGCGCCAGAAGATCCTCGTGGCGTGCGGGTTCTCGAAGATGTGCAGGCGTGAACGCTTCCCGTCGTAGTGCCCGGTGTACCGCATGTAGCCCAGGATGTCCTTCGCGTCGAGCGACGGGACGAAGAGATCCGATCCGTCGAAGTAGAGGACCCGCTTCCACATCGGCGGGAACTGGCTCCTCAGGCGGACCACGTACCGAACGCCGCCCGGAAGCTCCCGGCCCTTGAACACCGCGCCCTGCATCACGGGCCACGTGTTGAACAGGCCCTGATCGACCAGGAGGTCGCCGGGACGCAGGATTCGCTGCACCTCGATCGCGTGGGCCCGGAGGGACTCGCGGTCGCGCGACCGGGCGTAGGCCCATCCCATGTAGGCGAGCGAGGCGACGAAGACCGTGGCCAGCGATCCCGCGACGAGCGCGTAGATCGGCCCGCGCGCGACGAGGCGCCCGATCGCCGGGCTGCCCGAGGGCGGCGGCGAGCGCGACGCCTGGACCTTCATGGCCACGAGGGCCGTCACGAGGATGATCGGCATCGCGTGCAGGTAGCGCCAGATGAGCGAGTTGAACATCAGGAACATGATGTAGGCCCATGCCAGGAACCACCACGGACGCCACGAGGCCGACGCCAGGTCCAGGTGACGGAGAAATCCCCGCCGGTCGAAGACCAGCGCCAGGGCGAGCGACACGGCGAAGGTCGAGGCCTGGATCCAGGGGAGGAACCTCTCCGCGTTCATCTGGTAGAAGACCGGAGCGAAGGAGATGTAGATCCACCACCAGGTCCGGTGCGTCTCGCCGAACCTGTTCAGCCAGTGGAAGGTGCCGAACACGAACGGTATGGGGCCGCGCAGCGCGAAGGGCATCACGATGGCGCACGTGATCGCGGCCGCGACAAGCAGGTAGAGCAGCGCCTCGCGCCGCGATCGCACCAGGCTCGCGTACCAGATTATGGCGAACGGGATGAACAGGAACGCGAAGTGCCGCGATCCCAGGGTGATGCCGAGGAAGATCGCGGCGAGCAGGTATCGCCTGTGGATCACGGCACCCAGGAAGAGCGCCCCCCACATCCAGTAGGGCGGCGGCTCGGCGTGGACGACCGACCAGATCGACTCGGGCATCATGTAGAAGAGCACGGAGAGGAAGAGGCCTATCTCCCTGGTCCCGCGCGTTCCGCGGCCCCAGCCCCAGATGGCGAGCGCGGTGACCAGCGCGCAGGTCATCTGTCCCCACCGCATGTCGAGGCCGGCAGCCACGAAGGGCAGGTCCGTCAGGTAGAGCATGGGCAGGTAGGTCTGCGGCACGTCGTGGGAGCAGAAGAAGGGCCTGTACGGGAAGCGTCCCTCGAGAAGCGTGTCTATCCCCAGGTTCATGAGGACGGGCATGTCCCGCCTGAGCGGGTCCATGGGCCACTGCACCAGGCTCTCGATCCTGAGGAGCGTCCCAAGCACGAGGATGCCCACGAGCACCCAGCGCACCCTGACGGGCAGGATCGCGGCGGCCGCGAGGGCGGCAAAGCCCAGCGAGATCGTGACGTGCCCGATCACGCCCTTGACCGGGAGGAAGACGTGGTTCGTGTACTCGAGCGGAGTGGCGAATATCAGGAGGAAGATGGCGGCCACGGCGATGGACCCGAGCCGCACCGACCCCGGTGCAAGGAGGATTGCGAGCACGACGAGGACGCCTGCAAGGCAGGCCGCCCCGGTCACGTCGGGCGAGTGGATCCAGTGGGGGGGGTAGAAGCCCCACATGGCCACGGACAGCCCGGCCGCGAGGAGACGGGACCTCCTGAGCCCGGGTCCGAGGTCGCGCCACCTGCACTCATCCTCCCTCCTCCCGCCCGTCCCGGTCTCCTGATCCTCTCCGGGCCTCATGGTCCAGATCGCGCCCAGGGCCGCCCCGTACAGGATCATGTAGCCGAAGGTGAAGGGCCATGTGTTCCAGTCGAAGTGATCCGGAAGGCACATGAGGGTAGCCATGCCGGCGACCATGGCGAGCGCCGTGCGCGTGGCGCGGTCCGCCTGCCACGCCGGACCAGGTCCTGCGATGGTCGCACCCAAGCCTGGCTCGAGGATCCTCACGGGCGTCACAAGATACCAGAGCGGTCATGGAGGTGTCGACACTCGCATGACGGGCGGCCTCGCATCCGGTTGACCGCGGGTCAGGGGCGTATACACTCCATTTCCTGGACGTGAGGGAACGCTACGCAGAGCCGGGCAACGTGGATGCCGTGGTCGCCGCGATCGT
>CAZGVR010000263.1:300-6238 GCA_964528945.1 uncultured Myxococcales bacterium | reverse complement strand
GGTCGTGGAGCCGCCGTATGGACTCCTGCACTGCGCGGAGGCTCCCCTTGCAGCGGTGCCTGTAGAAGGCGATGGTCGCACCCTTCAGATCCACGTTTGCCGCGTCCAGGAAGGTCGACGCCGCGTCCCTCACCACCTCCGGGGTCATGTGGCCGTTGGTCACGAACACGTTCCTGACCCCCTGCGCGCGGGCGGAGATACCGATCTCGCGGGCATACTCGTAGAAAACGGTCGGCTCGGAGTACGTGTAGCTGATGCTCTCGTTGCCGGCCTGGACGGCCCTGTTGACGAGCTCTGCAGGGGTCGTCCAGTGTCCGGGCACGACCGGGTCCCTGCCCTCCAGCCTCGAGATCGAATGGTTCTGGCACCACGGGCAGCCCAGGTTGCACCCCACGGTCGCGATCGACAGGCTGGAGGTGGCCGGGAGGAAGTGGAAGAGAGGCTTCTTTTCGATCGGATCGAAGGCCATGCTTGCCAGCATGCCGTAGCTCAGCGAGCGGAGGTCCCCCTCCACGTTCTCCCTCACCTTGCAAATGCCTCGGCGGCCCTGCCGGATCACGCATCGGTGCGCGCAGAGGTTGCATCTGACCGCGCCACGGCCCAGCCGCTCCTGGAACAGGGCCAGCGGGGTCCTGGAAGCTGGCATGGTACCCGTCTATCAGACGCAAAGTCCCCGGGCAAGGCCGCCTTGTGATATGGTCCCCCCGCCTTGAGGACCTGGAAGATCAGGAAGCGCATCGCCGAACAGGTGGAATCCGGCTGGGCGCAGGCGCCCTTCCCGGTCAGGCAGACCATGGTGGTGGCCGAACGTCTGGGAGCGAGGCTCTCGGGCATGCGCCGTGCAACCAAGCCGGGTCGGACCATCAAGCCGCCTCCTGGCGTGAGGATCGTGAGCGTTGGCGGCGTCACCTGGGGTGGAGACGGCAAGACCCCCCTGTGCGCCGGGATCGCGTCCATCCTCGCAGCCATGGACCTGGAGGTGGCAGTGGTGACGCGCAGCTACCAAGGGACCACCGATCAGCCAGGTCGGGTGCCGCAAGGCACGCTGCAGGACCGGCGCGGAGACGTTCGCCTCTGGGGAGACGAGGCAGTCATGCTCGCGTCCACGCTGGACGGGATCGAAGTGTGGGCCGGCCCGGAACGGATGGACACCCTGCTCGCGGTCGGGGCGCGGTACCCCGACGTGATCGTGCTGGACGACGGCCTTTCGATGACGGGCGTGCACAAGCACGCTGAGATAGCGCTCCTTCCCGTGGATCTGGCCTCGATCCGGTGCCTGCCCGCCGGTCCTCTCAGATACCCGGTCGAGATCACGGCCAGGGCCAACGTGGTGGGCGTGCGCCTGACGGACGGCACCGTGCCCGGAGCGGTCTCCGGCGAAGTCGAGAGGGTCCTCGACCTGGCCGGAGCAAGGCGGTCCCCGTGGTTCGCGTTCCTGATGGCGCCTGTCGTTCAGGGTGACGCCGGCGGAGCGGTGCACCTCGCCGCAGGGATCGCCAGACCCGATCGCTTCGAGTCGCTCGCCAGGGCGGCCGGCTACGTCACGGTCGGCAGGACCTTCTACCCGGATCACCATGTTCCCGGGCCCGGCGACCTTGCCGACCTCGAGGCCGACGCGATCCGGGAAGGGGCCGAGTCGATCCTGGTGACTGCAAAGGATGCTCCCAGGTTTCCGGCCTCCGTCGGCAGGACGCCGGTCAGGGTCATGCAGGTCGGCCCGCGGATCGTGTCCGGGGAGGAGGTGCTCATGAGCCTCCTGGAAACGCTGGCATCGGCAAGCGACGGCATGGAGGACGGGCAGTGATCGGCAGGCAGGCATTCGACATCGTAGTGCTCGCGTGGATCGGGATGGCCGCTGCGGTGTTCGTGATGCTCTTCTTCGTGTCCGCGCCCTATGGCCGGCACTTCCGCAAGGGCTGGGGCCCCTCCCTCGATCCCCGAACCGGGTGGATCCTGCAGGAGTCGCCGGCCGCGTTCGTCATGGCAGCCTTCCTCCTCGCGCAGGGCTGGCCTCCGGGGCCGGTCGAGCTGGCGTTCCTGGTGATGTGGGAGATCCACTACCTGAACAGGTCGTTCGTCTTCCCCCTGCGGATCCGCAGCGAGAAGCGCATCCCGGTAGCGGTGGCGGCAATGGCCGTGTTCTTCAACGGCATGAACGGATGGGTGAACGGGGCCTGGCTCGGCGGGATCTCGGGCGGATACCCGGTGGAGTGGCTGCTCGATCCTCGCTTCGTCGTGGGAGCGGCAATGTTCGCGGCAGGGTTCGTGATCAACAACCACTCCGACGAGGTGCTGAGATCCATCCGGAAGGGCTCGCCTCCGGGCACGTACCGGATCCCGAGGGGAGGACTGTTCGAGCTGGTCTCGTGCCCGAACTACCTCGGCGAGTTCATTGAATGGACCGGCTGGGCGCTCGCCACATGGTCGCTGGCCGGGCTCAGCTTCGCCCTGTGGACCGTGGCCAACCTCCTCCCGAGGGCCATCGCCAACCACAGGTGGTACGGGAGCACGTTCCCCGACTACCCTGCCGGACGGAAGGCCGTGATCCCGTTCCTGCTCTGAGGCGGTCCGGCTCACCCGGCGTCGATCGCCCCGTCCACGTCTCCGGCATCGCTCGCTTCCTCCTCATCCGGGTAATGGAAATGGAATTCGGAGGCCATGGCCTCGTTCCACTCCTCCTCCGTGATGAAACCGCGCTCGTACATCTTCGTGACCACCCGCTCGAGCACGGCCCTCCATGCCTCGTCCAGGCCGCCCGCGAGGTAGTACTTGTGGCGGGCAATGGGATTCGGCAGCATCTTGGACAGGAATGCGCACTCGAGGAGTGTGAGATCGACGGGAGCCTTCCCGAAGTAGTACTCGGACGCGGCCCTGATGCCGTAGATCGCGGGGCCGAACTCGACGACGTTCAGGTAGAGCTCCAGGATCTGGTCCTTCTCCATGGAGTTCTCGACCCACCAAGTCAGGATCATCTCCTGGAGCTTCCTCGAGATGGTCTTGTCCCTTGTAAGGAAGAGGTTTTTCACGAGCTGCATCGTGATCGTGGAGGCCCCGAACGCGAAGTGGCCGGCCTTCATGTTCTTGATGGCCGCCCTCTTGATGGCCGGCATGGAGATGCCCGCGTGCTTGTAGAACGCGCCGTCCTCGGTCGTGACGATGGCCTGCGGCATGTGCGGGGCGATCTCCTCCATGTTGACCCAGCTGTCGGTGCCCGGGCCCATGACGAACTCGTGCTCCCCCAGCTTGTCCTTCACCGAGTGGAGGAAGGCGTGCCCGAACTTGTCGAGGGCGAGGTCACCTCCCGAGACGACCGAGCACCTGTTGTCGACCTGGAAGTCGAGCACCGCGTCGTCAGGATGAGACCAGTCCAGGTTCACCTCGAAGCCGGAGCCGAGCTCTCCCGCGAACCTGAAGCCCGGAAGGCTGCTCCTCATCTCGAACGGCAGCGCGTCGAAGAGGGCCTGGCAGCTCGTGGGCACGAGCAGGCCCCGAGCCGAGATCCTGTATCCGTCCGGAAGCTTCTCGATGCTGGCCTCGGCGATCTCGAGCGGGATGCCGCTCGCATCGAGGGTCGAATCGCCCACGGCGACGGTCATGGCCTCCGGGTCGAACTCCAGGTGGCCGTCGAGCCTGAAGTGCACGTTACTCACCGGCTCGAGCGCGAGACGCTCCGACTCGATCGTTAGCCCATCGCCTCCCACGATGCCGTCGATCACGAGGGATCCCTTGCCCCTGTCGATCGAGCCGCGGCAGTCGATGAAGATCCTGGCTTCCTCGAGATCCAGCTTGCCGTGGCCAGACCCGATCAGCCCGACCAGGTCCCTGGCGGGCACGTAGGGCGTCTCGACGTCGAAGATCACCTTGTCGCTCTCCACGTCTATCACGGCCGTGAACGGGCCGGACTCCACGTCCCCGCTCGCCACGATCCGGTCGACGACCCCGTCCGGACCCGCGGAGATCCGCCCCTTGAGCTTGCTCAGGGTGAATCCCTCGGCCCCGCCCGACCTCACGATCGCGAGCCTGCCGCCGTTCCACTCGACCACGGGGTCGGGGAAGATCGCGAGTACCCGCTCGGGCAGTCGTGCCTTGCCGATGGCCTTCTCCACCAGGGCGGCGAGATCCGGGAACCTCTCGCCGGCATCCCCACCCTGGACCGGCCCTTCCGCGGCCTCGGGCATCGTCTGGCCGCCGGCGGATTCCTCACCCGACGCCTGGCCGATGGAAACCTCCGGCGAGACCAGGCGGACGGATCGCACCAGCCCGGCGTCGCCGGGCCTCGAAAGCTCCACGAGGAGGTGGCGGGTCGTCAGCGAGATCCCGCCCATCTCGGCGTCCACCGCCCCCAGGTCGATCGAGGGCGGGGATTCCCGGGATCCGGGCATGATGCGTCCCCCCCGGACGTCGAAGCGAATCCCGCCCGGCAGCGTCACATCGACGTCGATCCGGTCTCCCCTGAGATTCACCGGGAAGCCACCCCTGGACTCCTCCGCCGCTCCCGGTGCCGCTGGGTTCTCCGCTCGAGATGCCTCCTTGCCTCTCCGCCGGAGGGACTCCAGGCGTTCCATGGATCCCGGAATGGAGAGGTCCACCCGGGCACGGACCCCGGACAGATCCACGGTGCTCCCGGAGATCCGCCCCCGCAAGATCGCGCCGAGCGAGGGCTTCACCCTCAGCATCTCGACCTTCATCACGAGCGGATCCACGTCTCCGCACCCGGATGTGCAGATCGTGACGTCCTCGATCCGGACCCACGTGCCGCGGATCGAGATTCGCCCGGTCTGGATCTCCAGGCCCCGCCTTGCAGCGGCCCTCACGATCTCGCGCCGAACCAGCCGCGGCATGAGCAGGACGTGGGCCGCTCCGGCCCCGATCACGAAGGCGATGAGCGCGGCCACCACGGACCTCGCGATCAGATCTCTCCTGTGCCGTTCCACGTCGCTCCGCCTTCCAGCCTGGAAAAGCATTATACCCCCGGCCGTATTCCCATCGCGAATACCGGGGTCTGCCCGGAAACGGCCTGCCCGGAAACGGCCCGGGGCGATTCCTGCCGCCGGCAGGGCATGCACTTCCACCCGGGCTCTGCTTGATTGGCCGCGCGGTTGCGAATAAGATGAAGCACCGTTCAGTCCGGAGGTGCGGATGAGTCCTCTCGTCATGACGATCGCGCTCGTAGCCGGGTGGGTCGCTTTCTTCTTCTCTGCCTGGCGGCGGTTCAGGCTGCTGCTCGTGGGCGCGCCCGAACGGAGATGGGACAGGCCGCTGGAGAGGTTCCGGCGCACGCTGGTCTACGCCTTCGGACAGGCCAGGATGCCGCGCTACCCAGTGGCCGGATGGGCGCACATGCTGATCTTCTGGGGGTTCATGGTCCTCCTCCTGCGCTCCATCATGCTGTGGGGACGCGGCTACGACGAGAACTTCTCGCTCTGGGTCCTGGGCGATGGCCTGCCGGGTCATCTGTACAGCCTAGTGAAGGACGTGTTCGCGGTCGCGGTCTGGGCCGCGGCAGGGACGTTCTTCGTGTACCGTCTGGTGTACAGGCGGACCGCGGCCTCGCGCATGAGCCATCACTGGGAGGCCTACCTGATCCTCGGGATCATCTGGGTGATGATGGTCGCCGACGCCCTCTACGACGGGGCCAACATCCAGCACCTCCTGCGCGCCGGCGAGGACCCCGGCCCCCTCGCGTTCCGCTGGTACGAGCCCCTGGGCAGCCTCGTCGCCATGGGACTGGCCGGCTCGGGCGACGGGATCGTCGCGGTGCTCAGGCACGGCGGGTTCTGGGCGCACTCGCTGCTCGTGCTCACGTTCCTCAACATCCTCCCGTACTCCAAGCACTTCCACGTCGTGACCTCGATACCGAACGTGTTCTTCCAGAACATGGACCCGCCGGGACGCCTGGCTCCCATCCCGAACATCGACGACGCCGAGAAGTTCGGCG
>CAZGVR010000263.1:0-290 GCA_964528945.1 uncultured Myxococcales bacterium | reverse complement strand
GACAAAAACGAGGACCTGCGCGGCCGCGACGCCTGCACCGAGTGCGGGCGATGCTCGGACAACTGCCCGGCATGGACGACCGGGAAGCTGCTGTCCCCGAAGCAGTTCACACTCGACCTCAGGGACAACCTCTACGCGCGCGGGGAGGCGCTGATCGGCTACTCCGAGCCGGGCATGCACCCGGACACCACTCCGCATGGATGGATCCCCTGGAACGAGAAGAACCCGGACGCCAAGGAGCCCGATCCGCCCAAGTCCGATCTGGTGCCCGACGTGATCCCGGAGCAGGT
>CAZGVR010000262.1:5268-6241 GCA_964528945.1 uncultured Myxococcales bacterium | reverse complement strand
ACTCCTCGAAGCACACCCTGCCCCCACACGACGCTCTCCCTAGCTGTTTGCTTCGCCGACGGCCACCACGCCTCCGGCTCCAAGGTCAGCGGCGTCGTCCTCTGGGTCTTCTTGACGAAGGCATGGATCACGTACACGGACTCGCGGAACTTCGACACATAGAGGATGCGGTACGCGCCCCCGGAACGTACCCTGATCTCGATGACACCTGCGCCAACGCTCGGCATCGGACGGTAATCTGCTGGAAGGTGCCCCGTCTGGACCCTGAAAAGCTGGTAGCCAGCCTCGCGTTTCGCGGCTTCCGGAAATTTCCGTACGGTTTCCAAGGTAGTGCCCAGCCAGACAAGTGTCTTCACGGAAGACATTATACAAGTAATTGTATCGAAGTCCAGGAGGCAGCAGCCGGAAAAGCCCCTCGAGATGCCGTGCCCGCGGACTGCCAGGCGATCGTCGCTTCAGGGATGGTATTCGAGCGCCCCGATGTCGGCCCAGGGCGGGTAGCCGGTGCCAGTGTCGGGCGTGTCCGGATCGTCGACGCGCCAGCCGCCCTCGAGGTCCGGGGGCGGCGCGCCGGTCCACCAGGCCGCATCGATGCAGGGGGACCCTGCGAGGAGGCGAAGATTTCCGGCTTCCAGGTCCACGAACAGGGGGTCGGCCTCGATGCTCCCCTCTCCCGCGATGAAGCTCGTCACCACGCACCTCAAGAGCTGGAAGCTCCCGCCCTCGATCACGTCCAGCTCGTTCGGCGTGTCCTGCCAGAAGACCGAGTTGGACGCCGATACGGCCGCCCCGCCCCCAGAGAGCAGTGCCCCGCCTCCCCGCGTCTCGGCGGCGTTGGCGGCGAACGTGCACCCCGAAAAGAGCGGCGTGCCTGCGACGACGTAGGCCGCGCCGCCCATGGTCCCGGCCGTGTTGCCGATGAACGCGCAGCTCTCGAAGACCTGGGTCGATCCGCCGAGCGCCACTGCCCCTC
>CAZGVR010000262.1:4234-5258 GCA_964528945.1 uncultured Myxococcales bacterium | reverse complement strand
CGAACCTCGGCGCCGAATCCATGGAGCTGTACACGGCCCCGCCCCTGTCCGCCGAGTTCCCCTCGAACGTGCACTCGACCACCCTCGGCGAGCTGCCCCCGTCGTTCCAGATCGCCCCGCCGCGCCCGCTCGTCGAGTTGCCCCGGAACGCGCAGCGCTCGATCCTCGGCGAGGCCCCCTCCACGTTCGCCATGGCCGCCCCTGCCGACGTGGCCCCCAGGGCCTCGTTACCCTCGAACGCGCAGTTCCTCACAACCGGCGAGCACCCGGTGTTGGTCATGCCCGCGCCGACCATCGCCATGGTCGGGCCCGCCATCCCGTTCGCCCTGCCGCCCGTGATGGTGAACCCGTCCAGCACCGCGTCGTCGCTCCCGGTCACCACGTGGAACACGCCGACCGTCTCGCCCGGCCCGAGCCTCCCGTCCAGGATGGTCGCGTTCACCTCCCAGTCCCTCTCCGTCTCGGAATCCTCGGCCCCCGCGAACCCCCCGAGCAGCCTGACGAACGGTCTCAGCAGGATCGTCTCCTCGCCGCTGTGCTCGAACACGTAGTACGTGCCCTCGGCGACCCACACGTCGCAGGGCGAGTCCTCCGAAGCCGACTCGGCGGCCGAGTCGATCCCGTCCTGCACGCGCGTAAACGCCGTGGCCCACGACAAGCCGTCCGTAGCGGTCGCGGCCGAATCCTGGTCCACGCACCTGACGCACGCCGGAGGCGGCGTCACCTCGGCCTCGACATCGTCGGATCCGTCCGGGTCTTCCGTCCAGACGTCCGTGGACGAATCGATCCCGTCCTCCACTTCCGACGTGCCATCGCCCGCGAGGCCCAGATGGCCGCAGCTGCAGGAGGCAGCGACGGCGCACGCGAACAGCACGCCGGGAATCCGGATGGTGCGAACGTCGGTTCCGGACCCTGACGCTGCGACAGGCTGCCCAGTCCCCATCTGGTCACCTCCTTCATCGAACTATCGCATGTTCATCGGGATTGTCGAGAGCGCGAACCTGCAGCCGAACGTCGGACATGC
>CAZGVR010000262.1:0-4224 GCA_964528945.1 uncultured Myxococcales bacterium | reverse complement strand
CGCATCGAGGCCGAGCGATCGATCATGAAGAACACGTCGGCCATGCGGATCGAGCTGCCCGGATCGGCCATCCAGTCACAAGGTTATGCATCATTGACATAATGCCGCTCAGACATAATAATGTCCGCATGCTGCCCTTCCTCGACAGGACCAGGGAGATGGCCAGGCTGCGCCGCGCCATCTCCGGCCGCGAGTCGGCGTTCGTCGTCCTGCACGGCCGCCGCAGGCTCGGGAAGTCGAGGCTGCTCCGGGAGGCCATGGCCGGCAGGCCGCACGTCTGCTACGTCGGTGACGAGAGGGACGCCTCGATCCAGCGCGCCGCGCTGGCAAGGGAGATCGGCAGGCTGCTGCCGGGTTTCGGGGACGTGAGGTACGACGGGTGGGAGCCGCTCCTCGATCGCTGGAGGATGGAGGCTCCGCGTGGGGCCGTGCTGGCGCTCGACGAGTTCCAGTACATGGCGTCCGCCTCCCCGGAGATCCCAGGCCTCCTCCAGAAGACGGTGGACCTGCCGCGGGATGCGCCGCTGCACCTGGCGATCTGCGGATCCTCGCAGCGCATGATGCAGGGCTTCGTCCTCGACGCCTCGGCCCCGCTCTACGGCAGGGCGCGCGAGATCATCGCGCTCGGGCCGCTCGGGGCGGGCTGGATCGGCAAGGCACTGGGGTACGAGGACCCGGTCCGGTCGGTCGAGGACCATGCCGTGTGGGGCGGCGTGCCCAGGTACTTGGAGCTCGCGGCCGGCCATCGCACCAGGAGCCGGGCAATCGCCGACCTCGTCCTGGACCCCCTGGGAGTCCTTCACAGGGAGCCCGAGCGCATCCTGCTCGACGATCTCGCCGGGCCGTCGAGGGCCGCCTCCATCCTGGCGCTCATCGGCCAGGGTTGCCACAGGCTCTCCGAGATCGGCGGCAGGCTGGGAGTGGCATCCACGTCGCTCTCGCGGCCGATCGCGAGGCTCGTGGACCTTGGCCTGGTCGCGAGGGAGGTCCCGTTCGGAAGCTCGCAGCGGGGCTCGAAGACGAGCCTGTACGGGATCGGGGATCCGCTCCTCCGCTTCTGGTACAGGTTCGTCGAGCCCAACAGGTCCAGGCTGGAGTCGGGCCGGATCCGGGACGTGGAGCGGGAGATCGCGGCCGCATGGCCCGCCTTCCTCGGCGCAGCCTGGGAGGATCTGGCCAGGCAGCACGTCGGACGGGAGGAGATCCTCGGGACCGAATGGTCGACGGCATCCAGGTGGTGGGGGAGGGACACGGGTGGCGGCCGCATCGAGCTGGACGTGGTCGCGGAGGCGGCCGGCGACCCCGGGCGAGTCCTCGTTGGCGAGGCCAAGCTGTCGATCCCGGCAGCATCGCGGGCAGGAGCGCTCTCGGCGCTGCAGGAGAAGGCCGCCCGCTGCCCGGCCCTCGCGGGCAGGAGCGTCCAGACGGTCCTCTTCGTGATGCGCAGGGGTGGCGACGGCGGCGGCGGGCGGGTGCTCGGAGCGGCCGAGGTGGTCGGTTCGCTCGTGTGAGATCACGCCGCGCAGGGCAGCCTTGATTTCGCTCCGGGCGCTCCATATAGTCCGGCATCATGTTCGAGACTCTGACCAGGGGCTTCCGCGCGGCCAAGAACCGGCTCTCGGGGCTGCAGGAGATCGACGAGCAGGCCATCGCGGACGCGATCCGGGACGTGCGCACCAGCCTGCTCGAGGCCGACGTCGAGTACGGCGTCACCAAGCGGTTCATCGAGCGGGTCAAGGACAAGGCCCTCGGCGAGATCGTGAAGACGAGCGCCGTGGTCAAGGGCGAGAAGAGGAAGGTCTCGGCCTCGGAGCACTTCATCGCCATCTGCCAGAAGGAGATGGAGGCCATGATGGGCCCGGTCGAGACCGGGCTCAAGAAGGCCAAGAAGGGCCAGGTCAACACCATCATGATGGTGGGGCTGCAGGGCTCGGGCAAGACCACGACCGCCGGCAAGATCGCGAGGTACCTGGAGAAGCAGGGGTCGAAGCCCATGCTGGTCGCGGCCGACATCTACAGGCCGGCCGCCGTGGATCAGATACGCGTGATCGCGGACCAGCTCGGCATGCCGGCCTTCTGGGACCCGGAGAACAGGGACCCGGTCCTCATCTGCGAGCGGGCCATGTTCGAGGCGCGCAGGCAGAACCGGGACGTGCTCATCTTCGACACCGCCGGACGGCTCGCGATCGACGAGCCGCTCATGGCCGAGCTCGAGAACATCAAGGCCAAGGTCAATCCAAAGAACATCTTCTTCGTGCTCGACGCCATGATCGGCCAGGACGCGGTGAACACCGCGACCGAGTTCCACCGCAGGCTGGACCTCACCGGGATCATCCTCACCAAGCTGGACGGCGACGCCAGGGGCGGGGCCGCTCTCTCCGTCAAGGAGGTCACGGGCGCGCCCATCAAGTTCCTGGGCGTGGGCGAGGGCCTGGACAAGCTGGAGGAGTTCAGGCCCGAGGGCATGGCCTCGAGGATCCTCGGTTTCGGCGACGTCGTCGGCCTGATGAAGGACTTCGAGGAGGTCGTCGACCAGAAGAAGGCCGAGGAGGACGCCAAGAAGCTCCTCAAGGGGCGCTTCACGTTCGACGACTTCCTCGAGCAGATCCGCATGCTCAAGAAGATGGGGTCCATGCAGGACCTCTTCGAGAAGATGCCCTTCTTCCCGGACGGCATGCCCGAGGGCATGACCGTGGACGACCGCGAGCTCGTGCGGATCGAGGCCATAGTCAGCTCCATGACGGGCGCGGAGCGAGCCGATCCCGAGCTCTTCACGAAGCAGCCGGCCAGGCTCGCGCGAGTGGCAAGGGGGTGCGGCCGCGACGAGAAGGCGGTCAAGGAACTGATCACACGCTTCAAGTGGATGAGGGACCTCATCGGCAACATCGGCCAGCAGGCCGGGCTGCTCGCCAAGATCCCGGGCGTGAAGCAGATGGCCATGGCGCGCCAGCTCAAGGAGAGGCTCAGGATCCAGGGCGCCAAGGGCATCGAGGGCATCGCGGCCGAGATGCTCGAGTCCGCGGTCGCGGACATGGGCGGCGGCCAGGGCGGCGCGAGGACCGTCAAGGCGCGGCGGGACCTCGAGGATCGCAAGCGGCAGAAGCGCAAGCAGCAGCAGAAGGCCAGGAAGAAGTCGCGCCGCAGGTGAAGCGGCTGGACGAACGATAGGAGGAGAGCATGCCCATTGCAATCAAGACCCTCGCCGGGAACGTCACTGGACCTACCGACGGCACGGCCCTCATCAAGGTCGCGTTCGCGTCCGCGCTCGGAACCGTGCCGCTGGTCACGGCCTCGGCCGTGATACTCAGCGGTCCCAACGCCGGGCACGCGGCCAGGGTCGACATCCAGCAGTGCGCGAAGACCGGCTTCTCGCTCAAGATCTCCGAATGGGACGGGACCCTGTGGGTCGACTCCAGTCCCGGGACGCAGGTCCAGGCGTCATGGATGGCCGTGGGCTGAGGTGGGCGTGGGCCGAGGTTGAACGTACCCCCGTGATCGACTAGATTCCATCACATCCGAATCGATCCCGTGGGACCGTCCGGGCGGCCCCGGAGAGGAGCAGGCCATGGCGAAGATGCAGTGCGCTGCCGCTGCGGCGGTTTTCGTCTCGGTCCTCGTGTCGGGCTGCGTGGAGCAGCCTCGCAAGATGACCTCCCAGGAGATGGCGGCTATCAAGCCCTACATCTTGAAGACGAAGCCCGACATCTCCCACCCGCTGGACGTCAACCTCGAGAACCACCTGATGCTGCTCGGGTACGACATCGATCCCGAGACGCCGCTCAAGCCCGGGCAGCCGTTCACGATAACGTTCTACTGGGAGGTCAAGAAGCCGCTGGACGACGGCTGGCTGCTGTTCACCCACATCGAGGATGCGAAGGCCGCGCCAAGGGTCAACGCGGACAACGAGGGCGTCATCCGCAAGCACTACCCGCCCGGGAAGTGGCAGCAGGGCGAGATCATCAAGGACGTGCAGCGCATCACGCTCCCGTCGGGCTGGGACAGCTCCACCGCGACCGTGAAGACGGGCGTGTGGTTCGGACCCCACAGGCTCCAGGTCCTCACGGGCCAGCGCGACGACGAGAACCGCGTGATCGTGGCCGTTCTCAAGACGACCGCCAAGCCGAAGGGGGGGAAGCTGGCGGTCCTGGACGTCCCGAGGGCATCGGGCCCGGTCGTGGTGGACGGCAAGCTCGACGACGAGGCATGGAAGACCGCTGCCGTGTC
>CAZGVR010000261.1:0-6253 GCA_964528945.1 uncultured Myxococcales bacterium | reverse complement strand
TCAGAGAAGCGCTGGATCAACCCGAAGCCCTTCGAGAGGGAGGTGCCGCCCTTGAACCAGACTTCGAGGCCGATCCGGTGAATGGCCCACAGCGTGTGCGTCACCCAGTAGTCCTTCTCGATGAGCGCCGCCGCGATTCCCGTCGACCTCGCCACGATCTGAACGAGCTGTGGGAACTCCGCGTCCTGGTGAACGAAGGTCATCGTGCTTCACCCGCTTTCCGCAAGCACCGCTCGACCAGCTCGAGGGTGGCCTTTGTCCCGTACTGCTCGGCCATCGCCCACAGCCGCTCCCGCTCCCATCGTCCTTCCTGCAGCGTGGCTACCAGCCGATCCTCGAGCTCGGTGAGCGAGATGCCGGCCATGTCGTGATGCTGCAGCAGGTCGATGACGTACCACTCCGGCGTGGGGCGCTCGGGGAAATAGACCCGGCGCAGGAGGAAGCGGCGGCCGTCGAAGGTGAACTCGCCGGTGCGCCTCTGGTTGTAGGTGAGCGTCGCCGCGAACATCGCCGTGGCGCCGAGCCCCAGGGCATTCCACTTCGGTGGACCCGTGATCACGAAGTGGCTGCTACCGAGGAAGCCGCGCAGGATCTCCTCCTCGGACGGCGGCGCCAGCCCGAAGCGGCTCTTTACCGGGGCGTAGAACAACCCATGGGCTGCCTGCTGCAGCTTGCCCTCGCGGACGAGGCGTCGGACGAGACGAGCCGGGTTCGCGCTGAAGCGGCGAAGCTCCCGGGTTCGATATGCTTTCCCGGGTTCCAGGTTCGGTTGTGCTGCCAGGCTCACGGTGTCCTCCGACAGTAATCTACAGTAAATAAGATACGGTGTTCTGGCCTGCCTGTCAAGCCCGGGCCATCCACGCTCCATCCTGACATGACGACGTCCTGTTCTCCCTCGCCGGCCCCTGCCAGTGAGCCGCCGATCCCCGCTGCCACACGCCGACGAGCGCTCCGACGTGGCAGGGGGGGCCACCGTGCGCATATCGCGCCTGGCGCCCGCACGTGGTTTCATCGGGCGCAATGCACGTTGCCGTCGGACAGAAAGTGTGATGAAATCCCGGGCGTGCTCCAAGCACGCCTCGGTCCCAGGCCGGGGCAACCCGCACCGGAAGGGGATTGTCGTGGTCGAGTTCAAGGAGATCCTGGTCCCGATCGACTTCTCGGATCGTTCGATACAGGCGATCGATCCCGCGTTCAGCCTCGCCAGGCTGATCGGAGGCAAGGTCTTCCTGCTGCACGTCATCGACCTGTTCCCGAGGCCGAACCCGATGTACGCGCACTACGCCCCCAGGGAGTCCATGTTGGCCGAGGACCTCGACAGGATGGAGGCCGAGGCGAGGAAGAAGCTCGAGTCGCTCGTCCCGAGGGGCGGGGAGAGCGAGGGTGTCCGATCGGAGGTCGTGGTCGTGCGGCACACGACGCCGCACGAGTGCATAGTGGAGCAGGCCGAGAAGATCGGAGCGGATACGATAGTCCTGGCGCACAAGGGCTGGTCGACGCTCGTGCAAGTGCTCGTGGGATCGGTGACCGAGCAAGTGATCAGGCACGCGAGGTGCCCGGTCATGGTTATCCGGGCAACCTGACCCTCGGAGCGCACCGCCCCGCCTGCATCCACGAGGCACGACGGGCCCGTGCTACAAGTGGTGCACGGCGGACGCGGACTTCCCGGCGCCGCTCGCCTGCGCGATCGACATCGTCACGGGCGGCTGCGGGAGCGGCTTGTTGTCCTACAGGATCTGCTACCCCGCGGCCGAGCTCGTCGCCTGGAAGGAGTAGAACACTTCCCACCGCCCGTCCGGGTTCTCGACCCACACCGGGTGGATGCCCTGCGAGAGCGTGGACCCGGTGATGGAGACGGAGAGCGTGGTGCTGGAGACGAAGGTGGTCGCCAGGGGCGTGAACGTGCCGCCCTCGTTCTCCATGGATACGACCGCGCCGGGCTGGAAGTAGGCCCCGGTGACCGTGAGTGTCACTGCGACCGCCGCGGCATTTCGGATCGGGCTGATGTCCGTGATGACGGGCGGCGGGACCGTGGTGACCTCGAATGTGCTGGACCACCTGCCGCTCAGGCCCTCCGGATTGATCACGTCGACGAAGTACAGGCCCACGGGCATGCCCTGGCTCTCGGTGGGGCAGACGACCGACAGCTCCGTCGAGGACACCCAGTTGACCGCGGTGGCGTCGAAACTCACGCTGGGATCCGTGGTGAGCGTCCAGCGCACGTTGGGCGTGATGCGGAAGCTGGCGCCCGTGATCCGGATCCCGGCGTCCGCGAGCGACCCGTCGCCCGGGGCGCCGGTCCAGGCCACCGGCGGCACGACCGAGGTCACGGTGGGCGGCAACAGGCTGGTGACCCGCAAGGGCTCCGGGCACAGCGACGACCAGGCGCCGCCGCTCTCGATGATGGTCGCCCGGTAGAGGCCCACGGGCAAGGTCCCCGCCGGGATGTTGATGGTGGCCGACGCGCCGTCCGGCGCCACCGTGGCCGCCCCGAGAGGGTAGTCGACGGACGTGTCGATGTTCTCGAGCGAGACCGTCACCCCGGTCTCCATGTGCGTGCCCAGGATGGTGATCGTGGTGTATGACCCCTGTCCTCCTCGGGCGGGTCGACCTTGACATGGTCGGGCAGCGAGTTCATGGCGCTGTGGGTGGACTACAGGGGCGGGACGCACGAGCTCTACGACAGGCGGATATCGCCTTCCGGCGAGGTGAACCTCGCGAGGGTGGCCCGCGATGGGACTGCCGTGGGATCGGCGATCAGGCGACATCATCGAGGAGGATTCCTGGCCTGTGATATGCCCAACCCCACGCGGCCAGGGGGCATTCGCATCCCTCGGTGCCCGCAGTGCAGGGTGTTCCCACGGGGCTTGATGATCCCGGGCAGCCCTGCTAGCAAATCGGCATGGCGAAGCGCAGGAAGGTCCCACTTCGGCCGGTGCCGCCAAGGCCGCGGCCACGCCCGGTGCCGCCACGTCCGGTTCCGCCCAGGCCCACGCCGCCGCCGCCCACGCCGCCCGGGCCCGGACCGTCGCCCGACGTGCCTGTCCCGTGCCCGTGGTCTCGGGCCGAGCTCGACGAGGACTTCGCCTGCCGCATCGACGTCGAGGAGGCGTGCGAGTTCATCGCGAGGTGCAAGGAGGAGCACGGCCGCAGGCTGGGCTGGGCGGTGGGCGAGTACCTCTACGTCAGGTTCTACCGCGAGGACGAGGAGTACCTGAGGCGGCTGGACAGCACAAAGGACGACTCGCTCGAGGACGTGGCGGCCGGATCGGGCCTGCCCTACACCACGCTCTACAAGTGGACCATGGCCGCGCTGGTCAGGCGGAAGCTCGCCGACGCAGGGATCGAGTGGAACCTGGGGATCACCATCCTCGCGACGCTCGACAGGCTCAGGGACCACCTGCCGGCGATGCTCTTGATCGCGAGGTGGGCGACCGTGAACAGGCCCACGGTCGCGGCAGTCGAGCGGCTCGTTGCAGAGTGGCGCGCCCACCTGGACGCGGGCAGGAGCCTGCGCGAGATCGCGAGGAGGCTGCCAGAGGAGAACGACGAGCCGGAGCCCGCCCCGCGGCCGAGGCGCAAGGGCGGGAAGGGAAGGCGGAGGCGGGCCGACGAGACCAAGGTCGAGAGGCTGCTGGGCATCGTGCTGCGCGACGTGCAGCGGCACTGGTTCGGGGAGGCCGACGCGGGACGCGTCCGGCCGGCGCTCCTGCGCGCGAGGGGTCTCCTGGCGGCCGCGGGAGGCAAGGGATGAAGGCGCAGCGAAGGGCAGCGAGAGCCGGCGGGCGTCGGGCCTCGAGCGCCAGGCAGGCGGCCGAGGTCGAGAGGGCGATCAGGTTCATCCTCGAGCGCGTGGCCGAGGAGGAGAAGGACTTCGCCATGAAGGTGGGGGAGCACCTGTTCAGGAGGCTCTTCCGCGGGAATCGTGCGCTGCTGAGGAGGGGAGGCCGCGCGCGAGGCTGGGGCGATGAGGCCATCGCGGACATCGCGGCCGACGAGAGGGTGAAGATCCCGCTCGACAAGCTGTACGCCTGCATCCACACGGACCTGCTCGCGAGCGTCCACGGGAGGAACGCGCCGGGCCTGCCAGTGCCGGAGCTGTCGATGTGGCAGTGGGACAGGATGTGGCGGCTCGAGGGCGACCCGGCGCTGCTCGTCAGGGTGGCGGCCTGGGCGGCGGCCGAGCGCGTGCCGCACGGCCTGATCGCGCAGGTGGTCGGGATCCTCGCACCTTTCCTCGAGGACGGCGGCCGGATCGGGGACCTGCTCGCGGCCGCGAAGAGCGGGGGGAGGCGGGCGGGCAAGAAGGTCGTCGAGCGGGACGAGCGGATCGCGGGGGTCGTGGAGAAATGGGCGCGGCGCGTGGCCGGGTCCATGGCGGCCGGTGCCAGGGCGGGCGCGATCGGGCGGATAGACGCGATACTCGCCATGCTGCCGGGGTGAGGCCTCGCGGGTTGACGTGCCTGCAATACTGGACTAAGCTAAGCTAGTTGAAGCAGGAGGGGTCACGTGGAGTCGGTCAACATACACCAGGCCAAGACCAACCTCTCCAAGCTCATCGAGCGCGTTGAGTCGGGAGAGAAGATCGTGATCGCGAGGTCCGGCAAGCCCGTTGCCATGCTTGTCCCGATCGCGGCGGAGCGAAGGCTCCGCAGGCTGGGGCTCTGCGCCGGCCAGGTGAAGCTGGCCCATGACTTCGACGACCTGCCGGCCGACATCCGGGACGCGTTCGAGGGAGGGGGAAGGTGAGGCTTCTCCTCGACACCCACGTCCTCCTGTGGGCGATCTCGGATCCCGACGAGATCTCCAAGGAGGCGCGGAAGACGATCCAGGATCCCGCGGTCGCGGTCCTCGTGAGCGCGGCCTCGGCGTGGGAGATCGCGATCAAGCAGTCCCTCGGCAAGATCGACCTGCCGCGCCCTGCGGAGGCCTGGCTCCCGCGCGAGGTCGCGAGGGCCGGCTTCGAGTGGCTGCAGGTCACGCACGAGGATGCGCTCAGGACGCGGGCGCTCCCGTGGCACCACCGGGATCCATTCGATCGTCTCCTGGTGGCGCAGGCCATGGGCGGGCTCACGCTCGCGACGCGCGACGAGCGCATCGCGAGGTACGGGGTGGCACTGCTGCCGGCCTAGCGGTTCGATCGCCGTGAGGCACGGGATGACGTTGCAACCACCCGCGGGTTCGACTAGCCTCGCATCATCATCGGAAAGTCGAGGTGCCCATGATGCGTAAGACTGCGCTTTGCGCGATCGCCATCGCGATCGTCCTATCGGGCTGCAAGTGCAAGAAGGACGGCAAGGAAGCGAGCCCCGAAGGGCAGCAGTTGCTGCCGTCGAAGGGCGAGGTCAGCTTCAGCCCGGACGGGCAGATGTACGTGTTCACGTCGGGCACGAGCCTCGTGATACGCAAGGTGGGCGACGACCGGACCTTCTGGCTCACGGCCGAGCCGCCCGTGGAGGAGAAGAAGGGCGAGGGCAAGGAGCCTGCCGGAGACGAGGCCACGAAGGCGGCCGAAGAGAAGTGCGTGCCGGCCAAGCCCGGCGATCCGCTGCCCGGCCCGCAGGGCGGGTGGCAGGGGCAGGCCTCGTGGAGCCCGGACGGCAGCTTCATCGCGTTCATGGCGCCGTGGAAGGACGGGAACTGCGCGGAGGGCGACGACGTGGACTGGGACATCTGGGTCGTGGACGTGAGCGGCCTGGATCTCGCCACCTGGGTGACGGAGGTCGTGGGCGAGAAGCCCGAGGGCGGCAGCGGCGAGCCGAAGAAGGACTACTACATAACGGGCCCTGCAGGCGCAGGGCTGTCCTACTACCAGGTCTCCAGCACTGTCGGGACCGAGCAGCGGCCCACGTGGGTCACGTGCCGCGCGATCGCGTACTCCACGGAGGACGCGGTCGTGAAGGAGGACCTCGCCGGGATCCCTGGCGCGTGCGAGATGACCGCGGCCGAGGAGATCGCGGTCTGCGAGCGCCGCGCGTCCGAGCTCGAGCGCAGCCACAAGCAGATGGAGAAGCAGTGCTCGGTGCTGGACGCGACCGGGGCCGCGCCGGGCGTCTCCGGGTCCGGGACGCCGGAAGCCAAGCCTGCCCCGGCCAAGCCGGACGCTCCCGCCGAGGAATAGCAGTCCGCCGAGACCGGCCCTACTCCTCGTCCTCGTCGTCGGCGCCCGAGGACTTCGTCCCCTTCGAGGACGAGCCGCCCGTGAGCAGGCCGCCGCTCTTCTGCAGCGACAATCCCGAACCGCCGCCCGGGC
>CAZGVR010000260.1:5100-6273 GCA_964528945.1 uncultured Myxococcales bacterium | reverse complement strand
GTCGGTGAAAATACCTGCATCGGTCCTCAAGAGCGCCCTGAAAGGCCCTCACGATACGAGAGCTGCAACCGTCAGAGCGGCAGAAAGGGTCACAGCGCGGATGGCTCTGCCCGGACGGGCCGGTCAGGCCGCGACCGTGGCCTCGGACTCGGGCTTGCGCTGGTGGGCGGGGGCCGGGCTCAGGCTCACGGACAGGAGCTTGGTCACGCCGGGCTCCTCCATGGTCACGCCGTACAGGATGTCGGAGCGCTCCATGGTGATCTTCTTGTGCGTGACCAGGATGAACTGCGAGCGGTCCGTCACCTCGCGCAGGAGCTCCATGAAGCGGCCCACGTTCACGTCGTCGAGCGGCGCGTCCACCTCGTCCAGGAAGCAGAACGGGCTGGGCCGGTACTTGAACATGGCGAAGATGAGCGCGACCGCGGTGAGCGCCTTCTCTCCGCCGCTCATCATGTCCAGGTTCCCGAGCTTCTTGCCGGGCGGCTGGGCCACGATCTCGACGCCGGTCTCGAGCAGGTCGCTCTCGTTCGTGAGGAGCAGCTTTGCGTGCCCGCCGTTGAAGAGCCTCGGGAACAGGTCCTGGAAGCGCTCGTTCACGGCCTCGTAGGCCTGCTTGAAGCGCTTCCTGCACTCCCGGTTCATCTTCGCGATCGCGGTCTCCAGCTCCTCGAGGGCCTTCTCGATGTCCGCGGCCTGCGCGCTCAGCCAGTCGAAGCGCTGCTGCGCCTCCTCGTGCTCCTCGATGGCGAGCAGGTTCACGGGGCCCATGCGCTCGATCAGGTGGCGGAGCTCCTCTCGCCGCTCCTGCACGTCGGCGCCCGGGACCTCCCTCCCGTGCCAGCCAGCCACCGCCTCGTCGAGGCCGCGGCCCGTGCGCTCCATGACGCGGTCGCCGAGCCTGTCGATCTCGCCCGAGAGGCGCAGGCTCTCGCGCTCCTTCTCGGAAATGGCCTCGCCGATCCCGTCCATCTCGCGGCGCAGGGCCCTCAGCTCCACCTCGGACTCCTCGATCGCGTGCCTCAGGGCGTCATGGGCCGCCCTCACCCCCGCGAGATCGTCCTGCAGCCGCGAGACCCCGCGCAACCGCCTCTCCCTGTCCTCCGCGTGGAGGAAGATCTCGCCGCGCACCCTTCCCTGGGCCTTCCAGGTCGACTCCAGCTCCAGCCGCGCGCG
>CAZGVR010000260.1:0-5060 GCA_964528945.1 uncultured Myxococcales bacterium | reverse complement strand
AGGCCCTTGAGCACGTCGGCCACGCGCTGCTCCACCCTCGCGCGCTCGGCCGAGTGGCCGTCCACCACGACCTCCCACGCGCGCAGGTCGGTCGCGCAGGCCTCCACTGCCATGCGCTTCCCGTCGGCCGCGGTCCTCGCGTCCGAGTGCCTCATCTCGAGGCCCCTTCCCTCGCCCGCGAGCTGGGCCGTGGCCTGGCCGCCGAGCGAGATCTCCTCGAGGTCGGCATCGACGCGTACCTGCATGGCGGCCTTCTCGGCCGAGATGGCGTCGAGCCGCGACTGCAGCCGGACCCGCTCCTCGTCCAGGCGGCGCCTGGACTCGGCGAGCGTGAGGATCCTCTTCTCCACGTCGTGGATCTCGGCCGTGGTCGCGTCCAGGGACCTCGACGCGCGAGAGATCCGATCCCTGAGCGAGGCCCTGAGCGCGGACGAGCGAGCCAGCAGGCGCTCCACGTCCCCGGCCTTCTGCCCGAGGCGGTAGGCCTCGGCCCCCAGCTGCAGCAGCGTGGCCCCGCCGCGCTCCGCGTCGCGGACCCAGACCTCGCCGCAGCGGCCCACGATCGTGCCGTCCCTCGTCACGAAGATGGCCCGGCCGCCGCCGCGCGCGTGCATGGCGAGCGCCGCGTCCAGGCTGCCTGCCAGGAAGACCCCGGCGAGCAGCCTGTCGAGGACGGGCTCGTCCTCCGGCCGGGCCGCGACCATGGACCGCAAGGGGATCGCGCCGAGCGCCTCCACCGGTCCGCCCGGGCCTCCGGGGCCAGCCGCCGGGGACGCGCGCGGCACGAAGCTTGGCGCCCTCTGGCCGAAGACCTCCATGAAGTGGTTCCAGGTGACGACGTCCGCGTGGCTGTCGACCACGAGGGCGTCCAGGCTGTTTTCAAGGACCGCCGCGACGGCCTCCTCGCACCCCGCCTCGCAGGTCAGCGACTCGGACAGCGGGTACAGCCCCCCCGATCCGGTGACCTTCCTGCTCGCCTCCTGCACCTGACGCACGGGCCCGCGTTGCTTCTCCTTCCGGTCGATCCTCTCCTCGACGACTCCCAGACGGGATCGGACCGCGGAGAGCGCCTCCGCGTCTGCCTCCACGACCCCGTCCTGCCTGCGGATGGCGACCTTGAAGGTGTCCACCGCCTGGAGGATCCCGGCCCTCCTGGATTCCCCTGCGCGCCTCGCCTTCTCCGCCCGTGAGATCTCCCTGCCCGCCACGTCCAGCTCCGTCGTGAGCTCGGCGAGGCGGCCGGCTATCGCCACGGCCTCCCGATCGAGGTCCTCTCCCCGCCTGCGTTCGGTGTCCAGCAGGCGCCCAATCTCGTCCATCCTGGCGGCAAGCGCGGTGCGTCGCCTCGCGTTCTCGACGACGAGCGTCCCGACCAGGTCGACCTCGCGACTCGAAGCGTCGTAGGCCTCCCTGCTCAGGAGCAGCGCGCCGGCGAGCTCCGACTTGCGGCGCTCCTCCTCGTTCTGCCGCCCCACCATCTCGCCAAGGACCTTCTCGATCTCCACCCTCTCGCGCGCTAGGGTCTCCCTCCTCTCACCGTGCTGCAGCTGCTCCTCGGCCGCCGCGGCGGCCCTCGACCGCAGGCTCCCCAGCTCCGCCACCCCCCTCTCGACCTGGCTCTGCAGGAGACTGACCCTGTTGGTCTGCTCGTAGAGGCTCTCCTGCAGGCGGCTGTGCTCCATCTCCGTGGCGAAAAGTTTCCCGCGGTTCGCCTCGATCACGCCTTCCCTGGATGAAATGGTTCCGGCGAGATCGAGCTTCTTCTCCTTGAGTGTGTCCAACGATCGGACCACGTGGCCCGACACCTGGACGAGCTCGAGGAACTGGTGGCACGCGATGTACAGCTCGCACTCCACCATCTCCTCGTGGTAGACCTTGTACCTCTTCGCCTTCTGCGCCTGGCGATGCAGCGAGGCGAGGTTCTTCTCCATCTCCCCGATGCGGTCCCTGGTCCTCGCCAGGTCCTGCCTGGTGAGCTCCATCTTGCGCTCGGCCTCGGACCGGCGGACCCTGTAGGACGTGATGCCGGCGGCCTCCTCGATGAGCTTGCGCTTGTCCTCGGGCCGCGACGTGACGATCCAGCCTATGCGTCCCTGCTCGATCATGGAGTAGGCGCCCACGCTGGCGCCGGTCCCCATGAAGAGCCCCCTGATGTCCTTGAGCCTGGCCGGGGTCTTGTTGATGACGTACTCGCTCGTCCCGTCCCTGAAGAACCTGCGGGTCACCACGATCTCCGGGAAGCCCATGAAGTCCGGAGGGCAGAGGCCGTCGGAGTTGTCGAAGGTGATCATCACCTCGGCCATGGACTGCGCCGACCTGGAATCGCTCCCCGAGAAGATCACGTCCTCGAGCGCGTGCCCGCGGAGCCGCTTCATGGACTGCTCGCCCATGACCCAGCGGATCGCGTCGGAGATGTTGGACTTGCCGCAGCCGTTCGGACCCACGATCGAGGTCACGTCCCTGTCGAACCGGATCTGGACGCGGTCCGCGAACGACTTGAAGCCCTGTATGTCGACCCGGGTTATCTTCATCTGCCAGGTACCCCCTCGAGCCCAAGCTACCGGGCCGCGGGAAGGCTCCGCAAGAAAACGGAGTCCCTTCCGAGGGTTCGGCGACCTTTCTATCAGCCGGGCAAAAGGCTGTCAACGTCATATTGAATTACGTCAAACTACACTGCACGTTAGGGCTCTTGACACTAACTTAGGTCAACACGGGTGTGCATCCGATCATGGTCGCCGGCCAGCCGGGGAAGCCGGTCGCGTGCGATCATTCGGCCAGGAAGCCTCCGGGGTATGCCGTCTCGAGGTAGTCGTCGAAGAGGGTCGCGGCCTTCGCGCCGCAGCCGTCGGCCCTCGCGCGGACGAAGTCCGCCGGGTCGGGCGTTGCGTAGAGATCGGCGAGCATCGAGGCCCGATCGCCGGAATAGCAGTCCGAGAGGACCCTCATGAGCACGTGGGGGCCGTTCATTGCCTTCTTCTTCTCGTAGTAGCCGGCGCTCGGCGACGCGAAGTACTGGAAGTGCGGCCCGTCGAAGTAGTCCTTCCAGAACACGCCCCAGTTGTACGCGCCGAAAGGCACCGAGCCGTCCTCGTAGCAGGATTTCACGGCGGCCAGCACATCGGGGAAGGACTCCCCGGCGAGCACCTTGGCGCTGACCACGTCGCTTCCGCCCGTTCCCTTCTTGCGGTACGCGGCCTGGCACTTCACCTTCTGCCCGGACTTCCAGACCATGACGCCGCCCAGGACCTTGTTGACGAGGTTCGCCTGCGAGCAGTCGCCGCTCTTGAAGTACGAGCAGATGTCCATGGCCAGCCCCCAGTTGTGGAAGCTCAAGCCTCCCGGGATCGACTTGTAGGTGCCCTGGAGCTTCATGGTGCGGAAGCTCTCCCTGAGGCCGCCGTCGCACACGTCGGGGTTGCTCGTCACGTGCAGCTTCTCCACGAGGCAGCGCGCGAGCGAGGCCATGGCCGGGTGGAGGAACTCGGGCCCGCGGCACGGCGTCGCCTTCGGGCCCTTGCCGGCAGCGCCTGCCTTGCCCGACTCCTTGCCGCTCAGGTGGCCGCAGCAGCGCTTGCCGTCGCCCTCGCCCACGCACACCCTCGGATCCGCGGGCGGCCCCTCGAACGCCACCCCGCCGGCAAGGGCCGGAGGCGCGACCATGACCGCGACCAGGGCAGCCACGAACGTGCGCGCGGTCACGGAAGGGCCTCTGCCGCGATCGGGCTGCGCCCGTAGACCGCGTCTGCGACGGCCGATGCCAGGTCCGCGGCCAGGAGGTCGAGGCCGGCCTCGAGGGCCGCGCCCTCCTGAAGCGGCGATCCCGTGGACAAGAGGACTCGCTCGACCCGGACCACGAGCGGTCCCCACACCACCGCGCCGCGGTCCTCCAGGGACACGGTCGCGGACGCGACCCAGGTGCCGCCCGCCTCCTGGCCCGCGCCGCCCTGGACCGATACGATCGGGGACGCCTCGCGGACCTCATCCACCTCGACTCGCAGCACGGTCCCGCCGCCGCCCTCGCACAGGTCGGAGGCGATCTCCTGGCGGAGGGCCGACGATGCCGACAGGGCGACCTGCGGATGGGCCTGGCCGCCCTCCATGCCATCGAAGCGGACGCACCCGCCGGCCACCGCGGGCAGCACTGCCCTCACGAGGTGGTAGCCGCACCCGGCCGCGATCAGCGCAGCCAGCACGGACAGGGCGGCCAGCGCGATCGCGGGGGCCGGAGGCGACGGGGATCTCATTTCACCTTGAAGATCACGAGCTTCGGCACGATCCTCACCCTCTCGACCCTCTTGCCCTCGAGGTAGCGCCTCACGTTGACCTGCACCTCGGCCGCGGCCCAGACCTCCCCGTCCGTGGCGTCGGCGTGGGTCTCGATCTCGGCCCGCACCTTCCCGTTCACCTGCACGCCGCGCTTCACGGTCTTGAGCCTGGCAAGGGCGGGATCGAAGACGGGCCACGGCGCGAGGTGCACGCTCCCCGTGCGCCCGAGCCGCTCCCATGCCTCCTCTGCGAAGTGGGGGGCATACGGCGCGATCAGGAGCGCGAACGCCTCCAGGTCATCCCTGCGCACCCGGTCGAGCCGCGTCATCTCGTTCACGTAGACCATCAGCTCGGAAAGGGCGGTGTTGAACTCGAGCCCGGCCGTCTTCCTGGTCACGCTCTCGATCGTCCTGTGCCTCAGGTCGAGGAGCGCGTCCGGAGCACCGCCGGCGCCGGACGCGGGCTTCTCCGAGAAGAGCCTCCAGGCCCTCATGAGGAACCTGTGCACGCCCTCTATCCCCTGCGTGGACCACGGGCAGGACGCCTCGAGCGGGCCGATGAACATCTCGTACATGCGCATCACGTCCGCGCCGTACCTGGCGATCACCTCGTCCGGGTTCACCACGTTTCCCCGGCTCTTGCTCATCTTCTCCGTGACCTCCTCGAGCAGGAGCCCGGGGATGTCCGGGTGGATTGCCCTGCGCCCGGACGGCACGGCCTCCGACCGGACCGCCCCGGCCTGGACCCAGGCCTCGCGCACCGTCGTGCGGTCGGACTCGAGGACCGCGCGGCCC
>CAZGVR010000259.1:2600-6283 GCA_964528945.1 uncultured Myxococcales bacterium | reverse complement strand
AGGTACATCCTCAACAACTGGCGCCTGGTGAAGATCGGGACGACGCAGACCCAGCGCAAGCTCTTCTTCAACCTCCACAAGGAGAAGCGGCGGCTGGAGTCCATGGGATTCGAGGTCGATCCGGCCCTGATCGCGGAGCGGCTGGACGTGGAAACGAGCGAGGTCGTGGAGATGGACAACAGGCTGCAGTCGTCCGACGTGAGCCTGGACACCCCGGTCGGAGACCTCTCGGGAAAGACGACGACCAGGCTGGACATGCTGCCGGACGGCACGCAGCCGCGTGCCGACGACCTGCTCGCGCTGCAGCAGTTCAACGCCGAGCTCTCCAGCCGCCTCGCCGGGTTCGGGAAGGAGCTGTCCGGCAGGGAGGCGGAGATCTTCGAGGAGAGGCTGATGTCGGCCGAGCCCGTCACGCTGCAGGAGATCGCCGACCGGCTCGGCATCACCCGCGAGCGGGGGCGGCAGATCGAGGCCCGGCGCCTCCGCGAGCGGAAGGGGGTCGGCAGAAGTGACATGTCCGGCTGGTTCGATGAGGAATTCGACTGAGGAGGGCCGAGGGGCCGGCACGCTCTGGATCGTGCCCACCCCGATCGGGAACCTCGAGGACGTGACCATCCGCGCGCTCCGGATCCTCGGCTCCTGCGATCTCGTGGCGGCCGAGGACACGAGAAGGACCCGGCAGCTCCTGGACAGGCACGGCATCGCGGTTCGCCAGGTCGCGCTGCACCGCTTCAACGAGGAGGAGGCGGCCGGGCGGATCCTCGAGGTGCTCCGCGCGGGCCGCGACGTGGCGTGCGTCACCGACTCGGGCACGCCGGGCATCGCGGATCCCGGCGCCCGCCTGGTCGCCAGGGCAAGGGGCGAGGGCTTCAGCGTGATCCCGGTCCCGGGCCCGTGTGCGCCCACGACCGCGCTGAGCGCGAGCGGGTGGGAGGGCCCGTTCTCCTTCGAGGGCTGGGTCGAGCGATCGCCTGCTGCCCGGAGGCGCCAGATCGAGGAAATAGGGGCGCGCGACCGCGCGTCGGTGCTCTTCGAGTCGCCGCAGAGGATACGGGCGACGCTGGAGACCATGGCGTCGGTGATCCCGGGGCACGGCGTGCTCCTTGCCCGCGAGATGACCAAGGTGCACGAGGAGTACCTCTCGGGCTCCCCGGCCGTGCTCCTGGCCGGCCTGCCGGACGAGCCGCGCGGCGAGATCACGCTGGTCGTCATGCCGCCCGCGGGCGGGCCTTCGGGGCGCACGACCGTGGAGGTGTCGGCCGCGACGGCCGCGGCCCGAGAGCTCGCCGCCCTCGGCGTCAGGCTCAAGGACGCATCGCGCATCGTGTCAGCGCTCACCGGGATCCGCGCGCGGGAGATATACGACGGCGCGCTTGCCAAGTGACATCCTTCCTGTCATCCTATGCTCATGCAGAACAGAATCACGGCCACGGCCGTCCTCTTGGCGGCTCTCGTCACGGTTGCGTGCTCCTGCGACCCGTCCGGCCCCGTATTCGACGCCTGGCTCGACGGCGCTCCCTGCGTGCCGGCCACGTGCGTGGACTGGTGCGTGTCGCACGGCCTCGGGAGCGGGGTGTGCGTCGCCGGTGACTGCGTGTGCGACGGCGCCGGCGACGGCTCGTCCGACGGCGTCGACGTCCCGCCAAACGGCGTGCTGGTGTCGGGCAGGGTCTGGAGCCCGGGCCACGTGGTGCCGATCTCCCAGGCCCTGGTCTACTTCGCCGCCACGGATCCGCCGGCGATCCCGGAGCAGGCCTATCCCGAGGAGTGCGTGGAGCCGCCCTCGGCCTTCTCGGTCATGAGCAGGCCGGACGGCACGTTCGATCTCTGGGTCACGCCGGGACCCTGGACCCTGGTGGTGCAGAAGGGCCAGTTCAGGAGGGTCACCCACATCACGGTCCCCGAGGGCGACGCTCCCATGACCCTCGACGAGCTCCTCACCACGCTCCCGGACCGCGACGGCCCTGGGGACACCATTCCCAACATGGCGCTCGTCTACGGGATCGAGGGCGGGGACCACATAGAGGACGTGCTCGCCAAGCTGAACATGGGAGCGGTCGGATCCGACAACAGGCTCACGCTCGGGACCGAGCAGTTCTCGATCTACAACATCTCCGGGTACCCGCCCAACAGCACGCTCCTCGGGAACCTCACGGAGATGCTGCAGTACCACATCATCTTCTTCCCCTGCACGATCGACGGGTATCCGCAGCTCAACGATCCGACGGGCCCGCTCTGGGAAGCCACCGTGCTCGACGACATCCGCGCCTACCTGGACGCGGGCGGCAAGATCTACGCGACCGACATGATGTACGACGTGTTCGAGCAGCCGCTCCCTGAGTACGTGGAATTCTGCGGTGACGACGCCACGATCGACGCAGGGGACTACGAGGCCTGGGCCCACTCCGAGACAATGTCCGGGTGGACCTCCCACGGCCACTCCGTGGATCCGGACCTCACGGCATGGCTGGACGCGAACGCGATCGGATCGACCGGACTGGACTTCCTCATGAACTTCGTGTGGATCGAGGACTACCTGGACACGCCCGATCCCCTGCCCACGGATCCGCAGCCCGTCAAGGTCTGGGTCGTGGGCGACTTCATCCTGGACTCGTCGCTGGCGCTCCCCCTCACCGTCACCTTCCGGAGGGGGAACGGCAAGGTCCTGTTCTCCACGTACCACACCGTCGGCGACCCGGGCGGGGCCCCCGGCCACCCCGGGATCTTCCCGCAGGAGTTCGTGCTCGTGTACCTGATCATGGAGATCGGGGTGTGCCAGCCGCCGTTGATCTGAGCGCGGGCGTGGACTACTATGCACGTCTGGAACAGCGAGGACTTGAAGCCATGAGAAAACGCGCGATCCTCAGGTTGAGCCCGTCCGTCATCCTCATCCTCGCGGCCGTTGCCGTGGCGCCCTCTTGCGGCAAGGGTGGCGGGGAAGGGCCCATTGGGTTCGGCATCCACCCCCTCGCGCCGGACGTGGTCAGCCTTTCGATAACCGTGACGCCCTACGCATCCACGGCCTCGCAGTGCACCCCCCACTCGCTTCCCGTGGAGCTGCCAGTCAATGTCGCCGACCTGACGGATCTGGACGGCAACGGCCGCCGCGAGGCAGTGCTCTCGAACCTGCCGTACGGCTGCCCGCTCTACGTGGTCGTGCAGGCGCGAGTGGCCGACGACACGGTCAAGTACTCGGGCCGGGCGGACGGCGTGATCATCGAGCAGGAAGGGGAGCGGCGCTTCCTCGACATGGTGCTCACGCAGGAGGACCAGGTCTCGCTGCTCGAGGCCACGATCGAGGTGCCCGCGTTCGGCCTCACCGCGACCCCGCTCGCGGAGACCGACGGCCGCATCCTGCTCGCGGGCGGCGTGACCGCGGTCACGGACGCGGACTGCCCTTCGGGCTACGACGCGGACGACCTGTGCTTCATGCTCGAGGCGAGCCCCAACGCGTACATCTTCGACCAGGGATCCGGCGCGGTCGTACCCACCAGGAGCCGGATGAAGGACAGCAGGGCCTTCCACACCGCGACCCGGCTTCCGGACGGCCGGGTGCTGCTGGCCGGAGGGTTCGACAGGGCCATGCTCGTGCTCAGGAACGATTCCTCCGCGGCCTCGTGGACCGGGTGGGAGATCGCTGACATCATGCCTCAGCCTGGCACCGGCATTGCCGGGGCCCTGAA
>CAZGVR010000259.1:1255-2590 GCA_964528945.1 uncultured Myxococcales bacterium | reverse complement strand
GAGATCTTCGATCCCGAGGGCAACCCCGAATCCGCTGACCCAGACAGGAACGGCGACATCGCGAGAGGCGTTTTCCATGGATCCACGCCCAATCCGGATTCCGGGATGGGAACGATGAACTACCCCCGGTTCGGGCACGCGGCTGTCCTCTACTCCGACCCCGACCTGCCCTCGATCGACGAGCGGCGGGTCTTCATGGCTGGCGGAATAGGGCCACAGGGGCTCACGGACATGACGACCGGATCGTCCAACTTGACGGTCGATGTATTCAACCTGTCGTACCCATCGGGGGACACGTACGACTTCCCCGATCCAACGTTCCCGAACTCGAACGCCCGTCGGGCACTTCCGGCTGGCACGCTGGCAGACAAGAAGGTATGGATCCTGGGCGGCTCGGCCTACCCGGGATCCGAGGCCAACCTGGCCATCGGCCAGGCATGGGATCCGGACGACGAGGGCGCTGCCTGGAACAACTCCCCAATCTCGTTCTCGGACTTCTCCACCGACCACCCCGAGTGGGTCAGGCTGCTCGGAAGCGCCTCCCTGGTGGGCTCGACCGGCACCAGGATCCTCTACTCCGGCTGGTACGGGTCGCGCTGCTCGGACGTCTCGGGCACGCCGACCCCCACGTACATCTACGACGACGGCTCGCCCATC
This sequence comes from uncultured Myxococcales bacterium, assembly GCA_964528945.1. Classification (GTDB taxonomy): domain Bacteria; phylum Myxococcota_A; class Polyangia; order DRWM01; family DRWM01; genus CAZGVR01. The sequence goes on along the minus strand of CAZGVR010000259.1, from coordinate 1,933 downwards.
CCGACCTACGTATGCCCGCCTCCGGGCTCGGGCTTCACCGGCACGCTGGACTTCTCCATCGACGTGGGCTCAACGCCGCCCGTGATCACGCCCGCCGGGGCCACGGCGTCCCCTCACGCGCTCGCGGCGGTCGTCCCGCTCACGCTCGGCGGCCGGACCGGCCAGGTCCTCGTCCTGGGCGGCATCTCGGACCTCGACTTCACCACCACCGAGTCCGTGGATCTCTACGACGGCACGCTCGTGGGCGGCGCGGTCCAGCCCGACGCGGGCTTCGCCGCCGCCCACCAGATGAACGCGGGCCGCGCCTGGGCCGCGGCCGCAGAGGCCGGCGGCGGCAACGTGCTCGTGGCGGGCGGCGCGGTCTTCGATCTCGCGTCCGGGACGATCACCATCCTCGACTCCGTGGAGTTCCTGAACTGGGCAGGCTAGCCCTTCTTGACTCCACCCCATTGCGGGCCGTAGATACACGGCTCATGACGCGCAAGAACGACAGCAGGCAGAAGCGGGACTTCCTCACGATCTTCGATCTGAGGAAGGCGGAGCTCGTCGCCCTCGTGGACAGGGCGGCCTCCATGAAGAAGGACCTCGAGCGGGGCAAGCAGAGGACCCCGCTCGCTGGCAGGTCGGTCGCCCTGATCTTCGAGAAACCCTCCACCAGGACCCGGGTCTCGTTCGAGG
>CAZGVR010000259.1:0-1245 GCA_964528945.1 uncultured Myxococcales bacterium | reverse complement strand
CGTGCACCAGCTCGGCGGCCAGCCCGTGATCATCTCGCCCAAGGACACGCAGATGGGCCGCGGCGAGCCGATCCGCGACACGGCCAGGGTCATGTCCCGCTACCTCCACATGATCATGATCAGGACCTTCGGCCAGGACATCGTGGAGGAGCTCGCGCGGAAGGCCACCATCCCGGTGATCAACGGGCTCACGGACCTCTCGCACCCCTGCCAGATCATGAGCGACCTGCTCACCACGCGCGAGCGTCTGGGCAAGATCGAGGGCTTGAGGTACGCCTGGATCGGCGACGGCAACAACATGGCGCACTCGTGGATCGAGGCGGCCGGCGTGCTCGGGCTCGATCTGACGCTCGCATGCCCGGTGGGGTTCGGCCCGCAGGTGTCGGTCGTGGACAGGGCGCGCAACCTGGGCGGCCGGATCAAGATCGTGACCGATCCTCGCGACGCGATGCAGGGCGCGCAGGTCGTCAGCACCGACGTCTGGGCCAGCATGGGGCAGGAGGCTGAGGCCGAGCGCCGCCGCAAGGCGTTCGCCGGCTACTGCGTGGACGACCGCCTGATGCACCTCGCCCAGAAGAACGCGATCTTCCTGCACTGCCTCCCGGCCCACCGCGGCGAGGAGGTCACCGACTCCGTGATCGAGAGCCGCGCCTCCGCGGTCTGGGACCAGGCCGAGAACCGGCTCCACATGCAGAAGGCCATCATGGAGTGGCTGGCCGAGGTCGCAGGTTGATCGGATACCGCGTCGCCCTGGTCGGCATGGGCCGCGTGGGACGCACCTTGAAACTCGCGCTGCGCGCCGCCGGTACCCAGGTCGTGGCAGGAGTGGACACCGGGGACGATCCGGCGCAGGTCGGCAGCGCGGACGTGGTGCTCCTCACGGTCCCGGACGACGGCATAGGGCCGGTGTTCGGGGATCTCGCGGCCCGGGGTGTGCTCTCGGGCCGGCACGTGGTCGTCCATTGCTCGGGGCTCGTGGGATCCGACGTGCTGGCCTCGGACGCCCTGCGTCCCGCGGGCCGCGCGTCCATGCACCCCATGATGGCCTTCGCGGATCCGGATCGGACCCTCGCCGCGCTCCCGGGCACGGTCTGGGGCATCGAGGGGGACGATCGCGGCGCCGAGGTCGCGACGGCCATCGCGCGCTCGATTGGCGGAAGGACCGTGGCCGTGCCCGCCAGTGCCAAGGCAGCCTACCACCTCGCGTGCGTCATGGCCTCGAACGGCCTGGTCGCTCTCGTGGAC
>CAZGVR010000258.1:0-6331 GCA_964528945.1 uncultured Myxococcales bacterium | reverse complement strand
CGCGCTCCTGGTGAGTGCCTGGACTATCCCGAACCTGGTGGGGTCGTCCTTGCGAGCCTGCAGTCGATCTCCTCGGCCTTCTCGCGGGGATCGGAATCCTCGAACCACTTGTTCCACCGGATGCCCAGGCGTTCATGTTGTTCTCCAGGGGGCGATGCGCCCCGGGTTGGTTGTTGAAATCAAGAGCTACACACCCGGGTTGCTCACGTAGCTTCCCTCGGTTGCGGTCCGTGCCGCCCATCGTCCTGAACCTCATTCCATCACGCTCTTGCAGGGATCCGGCGTTGCCGCACCCGGGCCGTTGACCGACGGGCCAGGATCCGTTAGATTGGTCCTAGGTCCGATAGAAGAGACCAAGGACAAATATTCATGGACAGCAAGAGGATCAGCACGAGCGAACTCAAGAGCCGCTGCGCGAAGATAATCCGCGACATGTCGCGCGGACGGACCCCCGTGACGATCACGCGCAGGGGCCGTGCCGTTGCCAGGCTGGTGCCGGTGGACGACGAGCGCGGGACGCTCTTCGGATTCGCCAAGGGGAACATCAAGGTGAGGGGCGACATCATGGGTCCCATCGATGTCGACTGGGAGGCCGGCACTTGAGGCTCCTGCTGGACACGCATGTGCTCGTCTGGCTGGCGGAAGGCCTCGACGACCTTCCTCCGAAATCGCGCCGCCTCATCGACGAGGCCGCCAGCTCGACGGGACTGGCCGTATCCGCGATCTCCTTCTGGGAGATCGCCATGCTCGAATCGAGGGGACGCATCGCCCTCTCATCCCCGATCTCCGACTGGAGGAAGATCGTCATCACGACGAATGGCATGCAGGAGATCCCCGTGTCGGGAGACATCACGATCGAATCCGTTCGCCTGCCCGGGGAGTTCCACTCCGATCCAGCCGATCGCCTGATAGCCGCCACCGCAAGGATTCACGGCCTGAGGTTGGGCACGCGGGATTCCCGCCTCCTCGCTTACGGCGAATCGGGGCACCTCTCCACGCTCAGGCTCTGACCCGGCCTTGAAGACCTGCCTTCTCCACGTCGAATCGCCTCTTCATTCGGCTCCCGTGTCGGGTCGATGTTGCATTGGATTGATCCTCTACTGCCCCTGTCCAGCCTCGCGGAACGCCCTCTCGAGAAGATCTCCGAGGCCCATGTCCGAGGCCGACTCCCTCAGGTAGGCCATGTCGAGCGAAGGACCCTGCACCTCCAGCACCCCCAGCACGTCCCCCCACTGGCGATCGGACACGCCGCCGCCGAGCCTGTACCAGTCGAGCTTCATGAGCACGATGTCCTCGGGGCTCGCGACGAAGATCTCGCGCCCCGGATCATCGCCTATGGTCACGCGGATCCGTCTCCGCATCTCCCTCTGCTGTGCCGGATCCCCGGAGAGGACGAACACGTCGACCTTGAACATCGTCGCCAGATGGATGACGTTGAAGCATGCGCGCCTGCGGACGGCGTCCAGGATCATGTCCCGGTCCACGTACCAGCCCTCGCTAAGGGCGGCCACGAGCGCGTCCACGTGCCCGGGGCGCAGATCAGCGACGACGTCCGCGTCCTGCGTCGCGCGCGGGATCCCGTGGAGCGAGGAGGCCAGCGATCCACCGCCGAGGTACGGCACACGCATCCGCTCCAGCAGGTCCGCGACCACGAGCGTGGCCTGCAGGGCGTCCGCGACCGGCACTCAGTAGCCCTCCACGTCAGGGTCCCAGCCGAAGGCCTTCATCATCACGCCGCGCCCGAGCCATAGCGAGGCGAGCCTGAGATCCATCTCCCTCTCGCCGATCCCGGACCCGTGACGCGCCCTGATGCGGGCGCGCGCGAGGTCCATGAGGGTCGCGTTCATGGAGACGACACGCCGCATCCTCTCGGCCGGCGTCATGCGCCGGTAGCCCTCGATCAGGATCGCCCGTGCACGGGGATCCGTGTCGCTCGCTCGAGGCATCTCCCTCCTCTCCTCCTCCTCGCAGGATCCTAGCGTGATGTGGTTGTCCTGATCATCTCGTCGAGCAGGTTCAGACGTTCGGGCTCCTCGAGCACGGTGGAGAACTGCTCCCCCACGCTGCGGATGCGCCTCAGATCCATCCGATCACCGTGGCGGATCAGCAGTCTCTCGATGTCCGCCCTGTCGCGGTCACGCCACGCAACGGCCTTGAAGATGACGAGATCCTCAGGTGTCGCCACCCTGATCCGCACGCCGCCGAAGTCGATCGACTCGGCGCGATCCAGGGCTTCCCTCTCGAACGGCAGCCACGCGATGGTCATCTCCATCGGAGTCCCAGTTGGAACGTGCCTCATCAGCAGGACCTGGTTGCGCCGGGCGAACTCCAGTGCGTCTTCGATCCTGGGTTCGATGCCATTCGAGGCCAGGATTCCGATCTGCCGTTCCAGATCCACGGACTCCCCCCAGATTGTCGCGTCTATGTCGTCCGTGTGCCTGGGAAGACCGTGTGCGATGACCGCTATGCCGCCGATGACCATGTGATCGGACGGGATCTGCGCAAAGGCGCGCTCGACGGACCGCAAGGCTTCGATGATCGGCTGCTCGGGCTGCCGCTCTGGCTGGTGTTCCGGCCGCGGGCTCAACGCGGCCACCCCCTCCGCAACCGCGTCCAGCATCGGTAGGCCTCGAGATCCTCGCGCTCGTCCATGGGGTCGGAAGGAGGAGGCCATCCTCTCGTAAGTGCGGTCGCGGCCATCAGGGCCAGCGCCCTGTGGATGGCCTCGGCTCGGTTCACCGGCTCGTCCCTGAGCTCCTGCAGGATGCGCAGCTCCGCCGCCCTTCTGCCCCGGATCCAGCGCCGTATCTCCTCTGGACTGGCCGCCATGGGTCGATTCTAGCACCAAGGGGCCACCTGGCTCCAGCCGGTTTCAGGTCGACTCCGCCCGGGTTCCGGCCCCATCGTTCGTGGTCGGAGACCGTACCAGGCGAGGCGATGGCGAGGCGTCCGACGGTGCCTCAGCGCTGCGGCTCCACGATGACCTTGAGCGTGGCGCCGCCGGTCGCGACGAGCCTGAAGCCCTCCGCGGTGCGGGCTAGGGGCAGGGTGTGGGTGATCAGCGACGAGACGTCGATCCGCCCGGCCCGCAGGATCTCGATGGCGGCCAGGTGGTCGGCCCGGTTGCCCGCGTAGGAGCTCATCACGCGGATGCCGCTCTTCCACAGCTCGTGCAGGTCCATGTCCATGGTCGTGCCCGGGTCCGGGAGCGAGAACATGAGCACGGTCCCGCCCGGCTGGACGCACGCGAGCGCCTGGTGGAAGACGCGCGGCGCTGCGGCGCACACGATCACGAGGTCAGCGAGCCCGCCGCCCAGCCGCTCCTTGAGGCGGGCCGGGACGTCGTCGCCGGCGTTCCAGGCCGCCGACGCGCCCAGCCGGATCGCGGCGTCCAGCCTGGGCTGCGACACGTCGGTGGCGGCCACGAAGCCCGCGCCAGAGGTGGGTGCGACTGCCAAGTGCAGCAGGCCAGCAAGGCCCGCGCCCAGCACGAGCACCGAGTGGCCCGGGTGCATGCCGGCCCGCCTCTGGGCCCTGACCACGCAGGCGAGCGGCTCGGTGAACGACGCGATCGCGAAGCCCATGGAGTCCGGCATGCGGTAGACGCCGCGGTCGACGTTGATCGCGGGCAGCCTGACGAGCTCGGCGAAGCCGCCCGGATCGAAGGTGGTCGTCCTCAGGGTCTCGCAGACCGTGTCGTTGCCCGCGAGGCACCTCCTGCAGGTCGTGCACGGGACGTGGTGCGAGGCGACCACGCGGTCGCCCGGCCGGATGCCGCCCACGCCGGCGCCCACCTCTACGATGGTGCCCGCGACCTCGTGGCCCAGCACGATGGGCGCCTTCTTCACGCGGTACCACTCGAGCACGTCGCTGCCGCAGATGCCGCTCGCCTCCACGCGCATCAGGGCCTCGCCAGGGCCCACCACGGGCGCGGGCCGCTCCTCGATCCTGACGTCGTCGTTCCTGTGGTAGACCGCGACCCTCATCGCCCTCACGGCCTGCGCGCGCCGCCCGCCTTGCGGCCGCCCCGCCTCCCGGTCCCGGTCAGGGAGTCGAACAGGTCCTTTGCCTGCTCGGGCGTGGCCTTCTCGTGCACGATGGCACGCACGCTCCTGATCATGGCGAGCGCGTGCTCGTGCTGCCAGATGTTGCGGCCCATGTCCACGCCCACGGCTCCCTGCTCGAGCGCCCTCGCGGTCATGCGGAACGCGTCCATCTCGGTCTCGAGCCTGGGCCCGCCCGCGATCACGCAGGGGACCGGGCACGAGGCCGTGACCTTCTCGAAGTCGTCGCAGTGGTAGGTCTTCACGAAGTGGGCGCCCAGCTCGGCCGCGATCCGGCACGCGAGCGCGAGGTACCTCGAATCCCTCTTGGCCAGCTCCTTGCCCACGGCGGTGACCGCGAGGACCGGCATGCCCACCGCGGAGCCCTCGTCCACGAGCTCGGAGAGCCCGAGGAGCGTCTGCCGCTCGTACTTCGTGCCCACGAAGATGGAGAGCGCGATCGCGGACACGTTCAGCCTGACCGCCTCCTCCATGGACACGCTCAGTCCCTCGTCGGCGCGGTCCGGCCCCACGACGCTCACGCCGCCCGAGACCCTCAGCACCATGGGCTTGCCGGTCTCGGGCGGGATGCACGTGCGGAGCACGCCGCGCGTGAGCATGAGCGCGTCCGCGTACGGCATCAGCGGCTCCACCGTGGCGCCGGGCTTCTCCAGCTTGTGGATCGGGCCCAGGAAGTACCCGTGGTCCACGGCCAGCATGAGCGTGCGGCCGTCCTCGGGCCTTATTATCCGCGACAGCCTGTTCTCGAGGCCCCAGTCCATGTCATCCTCTCCTTCTCAGATCACGGGAAGCGGGCCGGACATCGCGGCCCCCGTGACCAGCGACGGCGACAGCCGGTCCGCGCCGATCGTCACCGTCATCCCGTTGATGCGTATGCGGCCGGCGCCCGCGCCGCCGCCGCCGCCGTCGACGTCGGCAGGTGTGCCGGTCTCGCAGAAGTTCGCAAGCCCTGCAACGGCCGAGGACGAGCTCGCGTTGCCGCCGTTGCAGCCGGTCTCGCCCGTGCCCGAGGAGATCCCGCCCAGCGCCGCGTTCAGGTCGAAGTGGCCGCGCTCGCCGTCCGCTCCGCCGGTGTAGGTGTTGACCGCGCCGCTGCCGCCGCCGCCGCCGTTGGCCGTGATCAGACCGTTCACGGTGACCACGGGTGACTCCAGCAGGAGACCGCCTCCGGTCCCGCCGCCGCCGCCGCCGCCGCCCGTGCCGCCGGCCGCGCCAGCGCCGTCACCGCCGTGACCGGCCGCGTCCACCCCGCCGCCGCCCGCGACCGTGATGGAGACGAGCGACACGATCTCGCATGCCCCGCCGCCGGGCCCGCCCGCGCCCGGCTGGTCCGCGCCGTTTCCGCCGCCGCTCCCGCCCCAGAGCGGGATCAGGGCCGGGCCGCCATATGTCCCGCCGCCCGCGCCGCCGATGGCGCCAGGGCCGCTGCCGCCGCCCGTGCCGCCGAACCCTGCCCCGCCGCCGCCGCCGTCGCTGTAGCCCGATCCCTCGGCTCCGTCGCCGCCCGCGCCCGGTCCCGCGCTCGGGCCGTAGCCGCCGGGCCCGGCGTACTTGTCCATGGTCGACCCGTCGAAGAAGGCCTTGCAGTTCAGCGTGCCGCCTATGGTCACCGTGCCGGACGCCGCGAGCGCGAACGCATTGCCGCCCGTAACCCACATGGTGACGCCGGCCGGGAGGTCGAAGGATGTCACGGAGAAGACCCCGATCGAAGGCGCTCCGCCCGGCTGCGCGAGGACCTGGTGGTAGATGCCGGAGATAAGGCCAGAGCCGGCTGCCCTCACCTGCGTGCATGTGCTGGTGTTGCAGGCCTGGATCTCGCCCGTGTCCGTGCTCAACTCGACGTAGTTGCCGCCCGAAGGCCAGCCGGTCATGGACGGGCCGAGCGGGCCGGTGCCGCTCGCCACCACCGCCATGCCGATGTTGCTCACGGTCCACACGCCGCAGTGGGCGGGCGCCGGCGCGTTCAGGCAGCCGTACGCGCAGGGCGCGGCGTCCCATGCCATGCCTGCCAGGTTGCAGGTCTCCAGCCCGACCCCGCCGCACCTGGTCTCGCCCGGGGTGCATATGCGGGTGTCCACCGGCACGTCCACGGTCGTATCCACCCCGGTATCGAAGCCAGTGTCGACTCCGGTGTCCACGCCCGTATCGATTCCGGTATCCACGACCGTATCGATTCCGGTATCCACGACCGTATCGATTCCGGTATCCACGACCGTATCGATTCCGGTATCCACGACCGTATCGATTCCGGTATCCACGACCGTATC
>CAZGVR010000257.1:3165-6343 GCA_964528945.1 uncultured Myxococcales bacterium | reverse complement strand
TGCGAATACAACGACCCGATCGATGCGATCTGCCCGGTGGGGATGACGTGCAATTGCGGGTACGCGCCCCCCATCTGCAAGCCGCCGGTCGAGAAGGGGGAGATGTGTGGGAGGGACAAGGATTGCTCGGAGGGTCTCTCATGCGTGCCTTCGCCGGGCGGCGACGTGTGCGCGCCACCCGGCGTCGAGGGTGATCCGTGCCTCGAGCACGAGTCCTGCGCCGGCGGCTTCTATTGCAACCTGACGCTCGGAAGTCCGGTGTGCTCGCGCGTCAAGGCCGAGGGCCAGGCGTGCTCGAACGTCCTCGATTGCGGCGGCAGTCATTTCTGCGACGCGTCGAAGACGCCGCGGGTCTGCCGGCCGAAGCGAGGCGATGGTGAAGCGTGCGCCCACGACGTGGATTGCCACGATGGACTGGAGTGCTACATCTACGGCATGCCGCCCTCGTGCACGGAGGCGGAGGACAGTTGCTGATTGGGGAGAGCATGCGGATCCCGAAGCCGTGAGTGGAGCCGGGAATAAGCTGCATGTGAGTGAATCGTGTCATTCTGCCGCTATTCGTCGTCGGCTTCGTCCTCCCAATTCCATCCGGGATCCCCCGAAGGGACGCACACTGGCGGCTTCGCGTAGATGCTGCAAGAGAACCCCTGCCCGCATTGCTCGTCCTCCACGCAAGGTCCGCCCTCCTTGACGACAGGCATGCAGACGTACTGATCGGAAGATGGATCGCAGTAGAGGTCTTCCCCGCAGTCATCCGTGTAGAGGCAAGGATCGCCTTTCTTGCCTGGCATCCTGCAGAGTTGTCCCATGCACGTGAGCCCAGCCGAGCAGTCCTCCTTCGAGCCGCATTTCTGCCCCGCCGCCCCCGGCGGTTCGCAGATCGGGGGGGAGAACCCCTTGTTGCAACCCATGCCCTGCGCGCAAACGTTGCTTCCGCCGCAGACGTCCCCCACTCCTACTCCGGGCTTGCACGTCCCCGAATCTCCACCTTGAGAGGGATACCGGCATGCGAGGCCCGGGGCGCATTCCTCCCTCCTGGCGCACGGTTGTCCGTCGCCGCCCCTCTCTTGGCACTTTCCCGGCTTCGAGAGCGTGCCGCAGACGAGCTCGGCCGCGCACTCGACGTCCCTTCCGCATGTTCCACCCGGACCGGATCTCGGTTTGCACACGGGAGTGTCAAGCGAGGAGGCGCACACGAACGGGTAGGCACAGGCCTTGTCGCACGCGCACTCCGAGCCCTCTGCCAGGAGGGCCGTGCACACACCGTAGTCATCCACGCAATCATCGCAGAACAGCCCCCCCTGACACTCCTTGTCGAAGTCGCAATCCGCCTCCGCCGCCTTCTTCTGCTTGCAGATCCTTCCTGGGCCTGCCCATCCGGAGCAGTAGTGGTCGGCCGCGCAATCCTCGTTCTCGACACAACGATCGCCCTGTTTCCCTGGGGTAGAGCACGTGGCAGGATCTTCCCGGTAGATCGGATCGACGCAGACGAGCCCATGGAGGCATTCCTTGGAGAGGGCGCCGCTGCAGCTCTGGCCTGCCGTCTTTCGCGGTCCGCACGATGGAGGCCGCCGCTCGTAGTCGCAGAACAGCCCTTCGGCACAGTCGTCCACCAGGACGCAGTGGAACAACTTCTTGCCGATCTCGAGGCAGAGCGCTTCATCGTACCCGAGGCCGATCGAGTGCTCGCATACCAAGGCATCCTCGTCGCACTCGAGGTAGCTCGTACAGTGAAGCCCCTGCGGGATGGGATCGACGCACTTTGCCGTGTCGCCGAGAGGAGCGCAGATTTTCCCGTTCGCGCAGTCGGAGCTGTTGCTGCACACGACAATCGCCCCCTTGCCCTTCCCGGCGCTGCATCCGAAGAGGACGGCAGCGCCGGCGGCTGCCGCGGTCATCGCCAGGATTCTGTTCGGCATGCTGGTGCTCATTCCATTCCGCCTCCGCCGTCAGGAAGTCCAACGCCACTTCCCGGCGTCAGGCCCAGCGCGACGATCCTCTCCTCCAGCTGCGCGGTCCACTCGCTCTCGACGTTCTTCTCGCGGGCAATCCCGATCGCTTCGAGGTAGAGATTCCCGGCCTCCTCGATCAGTGAATGCCTCAATTCTTCGATTTGTTCGATGATCTGCTCGACCCGCTCCTCACCGGCGTCCGGATCGATCCCGGCGAGGTTCTCCTCGATGGACGCGCCCGCCAGTATTCCGGCCTGCTCCTCCATGGAGTATCCGATCCTGTAGAGCGCGGCGACCGTCCATCGGGGCGAGTCGATGAACATCACGCACATGTACCGCAGGGCGATCTCGTTCCTGAGCGTCCTCAGCTCGTCGATCTGCGCGAGCACGGCCTCGAGGTCCGGGACGTCGAGATCGATCTCGAAACCCTCCAGCCTTGCCAGCTCCTCCTCCGCGAGGAGGAAACCGGCCTCCCCGGCAGCGGCCGCGTAATCCGCCTCTCCGTCCGGATCCTCGATCCTGCCGAACTCGTCGATGACCGACGCCAGTGCCGCCAGGAACTCCTCCTTCTTTCCGGTCTCCCCTTACGAGATCGCGATGTGGAACATCGCCTCGACGACGAACCCCCCGGCAACGGCCGCGTCCCCCTGTTCGGCGATGAACTTCCTCATTGCCGGCTCGACATCGGCCCAGGCTTTCGCGTCAACGGGCTTCATCGCCTCTTCCCAGGCTGTCGCGACCGCGAGCGGCCCCTGGGTGGGCGCATCGGAAAGCGCGGCCACGCTCCTCGCCCCGCCGCAAGCCGAGCATCCCAGCAGGACGGCGCCGATCATGAGGACTGCCCGAGGCTTCATGGGCACGCTCGAGGTTTGCATCGCAAACGCAATTGCCTTGCTCCTCGGAGCAGATCCTATCACCCGGCCACGCCTGCCGCCAGGCGCCGCCCCTGCCTCGCGGAATAGGGCCGGCCGAGCGGCACTGCGGCGGGGAAAGGCGGAGCGGGTGGGAGCGTGGGGAGCGGGGGGAGCGGCGGGGAGCATTTCTTGCCACGCCTCGAGAAGGAGCGTATTTTCCGCCCTGGAATGGGATGCGCATCCGCCATGCGGCAGTGGGCACGTTTCGCGGCTCCCTCGGCCGTGGTGTGTGCCTTGGCTCTCGCGCCCGGGCCGGCCCGGGCCGGGCTCGCGCCCTTTGCCGCGGAGTCCGGCGCTCTGGTCCCTGCGGCC
>CAZGVR010000257.1:1783-3155 GCA_964528945.1 uncultured Myxococcales bacterium | reverse complement strand
CGGAAGTCGTGGAGATGATCGACGCCAGGATCGTGCTTCACGAGTCCGGGAAGGTGTGGGCCTCCTTCACGTTCTGGAACCCATCGGGCAAGCCCGAGAGGCTTCAAGTCGGGTACCCGGTTTCCCATGGATCGGCGGCCGATGAGGGCGGGGCGGTGACCGCCACCGGCGTCGAGGGCTTCTCCATGAACGTGGACGGCACTGCGGCGGGCTGGGAGAAGCTGGGCATGGATTGCCAGGCCGGGACGCCGGCGTGCTGGGACGAGGTGTACGCGGCAGAGGTGGTGTTCCCGCCGAAGAAGAACGTGCAGGTCGTCGTGTCCTACAGGCAGGAGCCAGCCAGGCTGGCAGGGAAGGGCCCCTACCTGGGCTGGGTCTTCGGGACAGAGGCGCTGTGGCGCGGCGATCTCGGCAACTTCAACATCTACGTCGAGATCCCGCGGCTCGTGTGCATGCCGCTCGCGTTGTACGGCTCCCCGGCCGGCGTGGCGGCCTCGTGCGCGGCGAGCGGCGCGGATGGGGCGGGGTGTCCGGCAGGCGCGGACGGGATCGTCGTCGATGCCCGCGACGGGATCGCTGATCCGTGGGGCGACGGGACCGTCCTCAAATGGAGCGTCGGCGTGAAGAAGATGAGGACCAGGCTGTCCCTCAGGGGGAAGGACGTCGAGCCCGCGGGCGACATCGCCGTCTTCGTTCCCGAGGGCGCGGGGGAGTGCTCCTGGGACCCCCAGATCGTGATCGCGCCCATGTCGCAGGCGTGCGCGTGGGACGAGGTCGTCTCCGCGGGCAAGGCGGACCTCGAGGGGATCGCGGCCGGCTTCGACCAGGAGAAGGTCGCGGCCTGCCTGGCCCTGCCCGGGTACATCATGGGAGGCGGAGGCCTGCTCTGCGGCGAGGAGTACGGAGGCGTGGACTCCGCCACCCTGGAGAAGTACTTCAAGCGGCCGCCTGACCCGGTCATCCCGCTCTACCTCGGCGAGTCCCTCGTGCCAGATCTGAAGAAGTACCGCGGCAAGCTGGCGAAGATCCTCGGGCTCCTTGCCGGCGCCAAGGGCGGTTGATGGCCGGGCCGTCGGGCAGGATGCCGGATCCGGCGTCCGCTGCACGTTTCGAGACGTACCTTCGGTGCCTGGTCGCGATCTGCGCCGCCGCATGTCTGCTGCTCGCGCCGCACTCCCGCCTCGGCGCGAAGAAGGGTCCCAAGACCCCCATGCGCACGCTGAAGCTCGCGAAGAAGGTCCCCACGGCCTCGCAGCCAAAGGGCGTCTCGATCAGCCCGGACGGCGGCAAGCTGGTCGTGACGAACTTCGGTCGCCTGGACAAGAAGAACGTCTACATGTACGACTCGGGCACGCTCCTCGAGACGTCGCAG
>CAZGVR010000257.1:0-1773 GCA_964528945.1 uncultured Myxococcales bacterium | reverse complement strand
GATCTCGGGAACGCCAACGTCGTCGAGTCGGTCTGGTCCCCGGACGGCTCCACGATCTACGTGACGGACTTCAGGAACGACAGGGTCCTCCTCATCGACCCGTCGACCGGATCCGTGAGCGGCGAGCTTGCCACGGACCGGGAGCCCAAGGGCATGGTCCTGAGCCGGGACGGGGACCGGCTCTGGGTATCGTGCTGGGAGTCCGGCACCGTGACGGTCATCGACCTCGCGACGGCCGCGCGGCTCGAAACGGTGAGCGTGGGGACCAACCCGCGCGGGCTCGCGCTCGCCGCGGACGGCACCAGGGTCTACGTCGTCAACTCGGGATCGCACGACATGCACGAGATCGACGCCGCGACCATGCAGGTGCTGCGCCGCGCCGAGCTCGTCGACAAGTCCTACCCGAGGCACGTCGTCGCCGAGGCCAAGGGCGAGTTCCTGTACGTGAGCGCGAACGGGAAGCGCAGGGTCTACAGGATCGGCACGGACTCGCTCGACATCGAGGGATCCGTCTTCGTGGGGGAGTGCCCCAGGACCATCGATCTCTCTCCGGACGAGCGGTGGCTGTACACCGCGAACTACTGCTCGGGCTCGGTGACGGTGGTGGACCTGGAGACGATGGGCACGCGGAAGGTGGCAATCGATGGGCTCGCCGAGCCGGTGGGCCTGGTCGTGCACCCGGACGGCTCGCACGTGTACGTGACCAGCTGGTCCACTCACTTCCTGTTCGATCTGAGGGTCGTCGACATCGGGAAGGCTTCGTCCGATGCAGGCGCGGTTCCAGGCGGGGATGGGTGGTGATGCACCGCAGCCTGCTTCGGCCGGGGGAATGGACAGCTCTGGCGTTCGTTGATTTCCATGGGATCGGAGCCTGGAAAGGCATGGGTGGATCCATGAAGCGCAAGCACGTCATCGGCATGGTGCTCGTGGCAGCCGCGCTCGCGGCCGTGGCGAGCCGCTGCAAGGGCAAGGCCGTCGAGAAGGAGGATGTCGGGGAACCGTCGAGCCCGGAGAAGGCCGCATCGGCGCTGGAGAGCGCGCCCGTGCCGGAGGCGATGCAGGACGCGGGGCCGTCACCCGGTGCCGCAAGGCATCTCGTCCCCCTGGGCAAGGCGAGCCCGGAGACGAACCCGGCCAAGGGGGTGGCAGCGCTCCAGAAGTCGGGCGGGGCGGCGCTCAAGAAGGGCGACGTGGCGCTCGCGCGCGAGAAGCTGGACGCGGCGCTCGCGATCGATCCCGAGTCCGTGCCGGTCCTCGTGCTCAGGGCAAAGGCTTCGCTGGCGGATGGCGACCTGGAAGGCGCCGCTGGATTCCTGGAGCGGGTCGCGGCCGCGGACCACGTGACTTTCCGCAAGGACGTCATGGGCCAGAAATGGCTGCTCCCTCTCCATGGGGACGCCGCCAGGTGGAAGTCCTTCGGGGACAGGGTCGAGGAGTACCGCCGGGCCTGGGCGCTGGCCCTGACGGGTCCGGGCGCCTTCTTCGTGCGTGGCAGCTACTCCAAGCTGGAGCAGGCCGGCCTCGACGGCAGCACCGTGGGCCTCGAGTTCGCGAGGGGCATGCCCATGTTCTGGTCGAGGTCGTCGGGCCGCTTCCTGCCACTGGGGGACGACCGCGACGTGGCCGCGTTCGTGCTGGACCACGACAAGCTCGTCCTCGTCGCCTGGCAGGTGGATGCCGAAGCAAGGCCCGGGGCCATGGGGAAGGTGCTCGTGTCCAGGATCGACCTCGGCGTGCTGGAGGTCGAAGGTAAGTCCATCGAGGTCGCCGCCT
>CAZGVR010000256.1:742-6344 GCA_964528945.1 uncultured Myxococcales bacterium | reverse complement strand
CGCGCAAGGCCGAGGCCCTGGTCAGGATGGCCATGGCCAGGCACGTGGTCGCGTGGAAGCTCGAGACCTTGGACGTGGCCGTGCACCAGTCCGTGCTGGTCGTGGGCTCTGGCCCGGCCGGTCTCTCGGCCGCGCTGGAGGCTTCCGACCTGGGCCACCCCGTGGTGCTCGTCGGGCGCGAGACGTCTCCCGCCGTCCCTGCTCTAGACGCCGCTGTCCGGGGACGCAAGGACATCGAGCGCCTGTCTCCCGCGTCGGTCCTCGAGATCTACGGCAGGGCAGGCAGGTTCGCGGTGACGATCTCGGTCGAGGGCAGGGGATCCAAGCTGCGCGAGGCAGGCGCCATCGTGGTCGCGACCGGCACCTCTCACCAGCCGCCGGATCCGGCCACCGGCATCACGGACACCGGCGCTGTCGAGGACGCGATCCACTCGGGGCCGGCGGGAGCCCTTCGCGGAAGCCTCGGCTTTCTGGCGGACGCCCGGGAGATCGGCGAGCAGGCCTCCCTGCGCATGATGCTGGACGCGTGCGTGGCCCGCGAGAGGCACTCGCTCGACACCTACGTGTTCACGGACGACGTCACGGTGAAGGGGCCGGGCGGCCAGGCCCTCTACGATCGCGCGCTCGCCGCCGGCGTGATCTTCTTCAGGTCCCACCGGATCGCCGTGGCGAGGTCCGGCCACGGCGTCGTGGTCAGCGGCGAGGACATCGTGCTCGGGCGTCCCTTCGAGATCCGCTGCGACGCCGTGGTCGCGCCCGGCAGGATCGAGGCATCTGCCGGAACGGCCCTCCTGGCCTCGCTCCTTCGGCTCGCGGTCGAGGACGGGATCCACCTCGGGCCGGGCAACGTCACCTTCCACCCTTCGGGCACGTCGCGCGCCGGTGTGTTCGTGGCCGGATCCTGCGCGGGCGACGGCGGCATGGAATCCGCTCTCGCGAGCGGCCGGATCGCCGCGCGCAAGGCAAGGGGCCTGCTCTCCGGCGGCACCATACGCCTGGTGGCAGGGGACGTGGCCATCGAGAGGAGGAGGTGCGCTTCCTGCCTCACGTGCCACCGCCTGTGCCCCTGGGACGCGATCGACGTGGTCGCGGACAGGCACGTGCCCGTGATCTCGGACACGGACTGCCACGACTGCGGGATCTGCGCCTCGGCATGCCCGCAGCGCGCCATTGCGAACGCCACCCTTCCCGACGACGCGATCGTGGCCGCTGGCATGGCGGCCCTCGAGCCCGCGCCGCCAGGAGGCAGGGTCGTTGTAGCGCTCGCGTGC
The DNA here is from genome assembly GCA_964528945.1 of uncultured Myxococcales bacterium. GTDB lineage: Bacteria > Myxococcota_A > Polyangia > DRWM01 > DRWM01 > CAZGVR01. The sequence goes on along the minus strand of CAZGVR010000256.1, from coordinate 5,073 downwards.
CAGAGGTCGGGCTGGGCGGCCGCGGATCTCGCGGCAGAGCAGGGCATCGAGCTTCCCGAGGCGGTCCGCCTGCTTCACCTGCCCTGTGCCGGGGCTGTCGGGACCAACGCCATCATGGCGCTCCTCGCTGGCGGCGTGCATGCGGTCGTGCTGGCCGGGTGTCCGGAGGACAACTGCGCGAACCGGCGCGGCAGCGCCGTGGCAGCGCGGAGGGTCGCGTGGCTCAAGGAGGAGCTCGGCCGCATGGGGGAGGATCCGGACCGCGTGAGGTTCGTGGCGATCGCGTCCAACATGCCGCACGAGCTGGCGCGCGAGCTCTTCAGGGCGGCGGCCGCGAAGCGGCCATGATCGCGCCGCTCTCATCCAACGCCCACGCCTGCATCGAGTGCGGGGCCTGCGACTCGAAGTGCTTCCTGGTGGACGCCCTGCCCGGCGCCGCGCCGAGGCGCATGCTGAGGCTCGCCCGCCTGGGCGACGAGCCTGCGATAAGGGACGCGGGCTTCCCCTGGGCGTGCACTCTCTGCGTGCGCTGCACCGAGGACTGCCCGTCGGGCGTGCGCATGGACCAGGTGACGCGCGCCCTCCGCGGCCGCATGACCGGCGAGGGGCTGGCGCCCAGGGAGCTCTCGGAGGGCATCTCCGTGTCGCTCGAGGTGGGCAACAACTCCCGCGTCTCGAGGGAGGACGTCGTCGGGACAGTGGAGTGGCTCGGCTCGGAGCTGGCCGAGGCATCCGGCGACCCGGGCGCGAGCCTCCCGCTGGACGTGCAGGGGGCGGACACGCTCTTCGTCCCCAACCCCAGGGAGATCCTGTACCTCCCGCTCCTCCTGGTCGCGACCGCACGCGTGCTGCGCGCGGCTCACGAGAGCTGGACCCTCTCGTCCGGCGCGTACGACATAACGAACTGGGCCTACTACACCGCGGACCCCGAGGCCGAGCGCGCGATCGCGCGGCGCATCGTGGGCGAGGCGGCCCGGCTGGGCGTGCGCCGGATCCTCTCGACCGAGTGCGGCCACGGGTACAAGATCCTGAGGCACGACGCCAGGGAGTGGCTGCCGGGCGTGCACACGCGCGACGTGCTCAGCCTGTCCGAGCTGTTCGCGTCGTACGTGGCCGCCGGGAGGATCGAGCTGGATCCGGGCAGGAACCCGGATCCTGTCACGTACCACGACCCGTGCAACCTGGCCAGGAAGTCCGGCGTGGTCGAGGAGCCGCGCGCCGTGATCCGGGCTGCGGCCGCACGGTTCGTCGAGATGGAGCCTCATGGCAGGATGAGCTGGTGCTGCGGCGGAGGCGGCGGAGTGGGCCAGATCGGCGCCCAGACACGGATCCGCCTCAGGGCCGGCGCGCGCAAGATCGAGCAGATCCGCGCGACCGGCGCAAAGGTCGTGGTCACCTCGTGCCAGAACTGCTACCAGCAGCTGAACGATCTCAAGAAGGAGCACGGTGAACCGTGGGAGGTCCGCACCCTGGCCGAGCTGGTTGCGGCCGCCCTCGTGAAGGGCTGAGACCTCGTTGCAGGGAGGTTGAAATGACTGCGATACGACACTGGCAGCACATGATCGCCGTGGCCGCGCTCGTCCTCGCAGCAGGCTGCACCGCCGGCGGCGGGCCGGTCACGCTCCCGGACGCGGACGCGGACACGGACGCGATCGACGACACGCTCGACGCGACCGACGCGCCCGACACGTCAGTGGACACGGCCGCGGATCCCGCCGACGCCGAGGACCCGGACTCCGAGCCGGTGCCCTCGACATGCGGGTTCGGGTACGAGACCATCTTCACGTCCATGGATCTCGGGGACACGCCGCTGCCGCGGCCGGACGGCCCCAGGCCGCCCGGCACGGGCGACGGATCCACGGCTCACATGGAGCCGCCCCCGCCCTTCACGTACCCGCTCTCGCTCGCAAAGGGCCTCGACGAGATCGTGATGCCCGGGTACACGGACGACATGCCGCTCTTCGAGCGCGCCCAGGCGTGGACGACCGGGACACGCTGCTACGAGACCCCGACCGGCGTGCGGCTCCTCACCGAGGGCGAGGCGTTCGACCTGTACCGCGGGATCGCCGAGACAACGACCGGCGTGCCCGTGGACACCTCGACAGAGGTGCGCTGGATCGTGGGCCTGCGCGGCGCCTACCCGGGCACGTTCGCGTGGAACGGGAACACGCCGGATCGCTTCAACGACACGATCGTGCTCCTCTGGATCGACTCGTGGGGCACGCGGCACGTGCGCGAGTTCCACGGCCACACGGACGTGGGAGACTACGACTTCGGCGTTGACTCGTCCTCGTCCCTCCGCCCGAACAGGCGCTACCACTACACCTGCGGCTGGCACTCGGACTACAGCGCCATGGACCAGCAGGAGTCCAGCTATCCGGTGCGCGACGACACGAACAACAACGGCCACTGGGACTCTGACAGGAACGGCTGGCTGCCGCCGACGGGCGAGCGGGACTACGACCGGTACGGCAGCGCGCACAACATCCACCTCGCGTCCGTGGACGGCCCGCTGGGCACCGCGCGGGTGCAGAACTGGTCCGCGGGCTGCCAGACCATACCCGGCATCGCCAACTGGACCGAGTTCATCATGAGCGCGTGGACCGACTTCGGGGACCCGGTCGGCTACTACCTGGTGGACGTGCGCGACATCCCGTACTCGTTCTGGTTCCCGTGCGCGGCAAGGACCGGCACGCACGAGTGCCCGTTCGAGGTGGACACCCTTCCCTCGTACGCGCACGCGGGCGACACCTCCCTCTCCGCCTCGGACGCGTTCGACGCGTACAACTGCTCGTCCGTTGACGAGTCCGGGCCCGAGGACGTGTACGCGCTCACCCTCGACTCCTACGGCACGCTCACGGCCACGGTGTCGTGCGCAGAGCCTGCCGTGGACGTGGATGTGTACCTGCTCGACGCGGACGACTCCCTGTCCTGCCTTGGAAGGGACGACGCCACCGTGTCCCGGGCCGTCTCGCCGGGCCGCTACTTCGTCGTGGCCGACACGTACTCGACCGCTGGCACGCCGCTCGTTGGCCCGTACACGATCTCGATCGCGCTGGAGTGACCCATGTCGCGAAACGACGCAGTCCGCATGTGGCCCGCCGTCTTGCTGGCCGCCATCGTGCCGGCGGCCTCGCTGCCCGGCTGCTACATGTCCTGGAGCTTCGACGAGACGTACGACGCCGAGATCGACGCTGGCGCCGACACCGGCATGGATGCCGACGCCGCCGACACGACCGACCCGTCGCCCGACACGACCGACGCCCACGTGGACTCGATGGACGTCCCGGTGGACACGGCCGACGCGCCCCCCGACTCTCCTCTCGTGTGCCCTCCCCCGGCGGGCGACGGCTCATGGTTGTCGTTCACCACGAGCGGCACCACGCTGTCCTCCACCGCTGAGGTGCCGTGCAGGGTGGAGACCGTGGGCACGGACCCGACCGGCACGTGGAGCATTGCGCTCCTGTGCGGTACCGGGGCGGCCATGACGACCGAGAACGTCACAGTGAACGCGAACCCGCTGATCACGCCCATGATCTTCGAGGGCAACGAGGTGATCCTGAGGTTCACGCGCGAGACCGGCTGGTACTACAACGAGTGGTTCACGATCCGCGGCCCGGGCGGCAACCTGCTCCTCGCCGTGGTGGCGGCCACGCAGGTCGCGCCGTGGGGCTGGGACGCCGGCGACTGGTACGACCCCTTCTCGGTCTACGTCGTGGGAGGCGTGTGCCCTCCCGAGGAGACCTCGTGCGGCACGCTCGAGCGCCGCGCTCTGGAGGTCCACTCCGGCGGCGACACCGGCCGGATCTACGACGGGTACGCCGGGTACGTCGGCTCGACCATGCCCGTGTACGTCCACGTCGCCACGGCCTACAGCTACCTCGAGATGGGCTGCGACGACGCCCCGGACTCCTACTACGTGGCCCTCTTCGTCCCCATGTACCCGTAGTCGGGCGCGGCCCGATCAGCGCCTGACCCACATGGCCATCCAGTAGGCGACCCTGAAGTCGACGCCAGGCAGCAGCCCAGACCCGTCTCCCTCCCCGTTGACGAGGTAGGGATCCGAACGCCAGAAGTAGTTGGAGAGTGGCCTGACCCTCATGGGCACGGGATCGGCCGCGACCAGCGCGTCGTCACGGCCCACGTAGCCCAGGAGCGGGATCACTGTGCCGTCCAGGAACGTGCACGAGAGCACCGCGATCTCGGCGTCGTCGCAGTTGACCCTCGCCTCCGCCAACAGGGGCGGCCCGTCGAACTCGATCAGGGTACCGAGGCCCCTTCCGATCGCCGCCTCGTCCACGAGCACGTACGGAACCGCGCCCGCGTCGGAG
>CAZGVR010000256.1:0-732 GCA_964528945.1 uncultured Myxococcales bacterium | reverse complement strand
CCCTGCTCCGCCGGCTGACTGTCCCTGACCGGACGGTCGTAGAGGCCCGTCCACACCGCGTCCCTGAGCACCGCGCGGACGTCCGCGTCGCACAGGTAGCGGTGGGCCAGCCATCCGCCGATGAACGCCATGTTGTAGTTCGAGAAGTTGGAGGAGACCCCGAAGTCCACGACGCCCATCTGATCGCGCGCGTGGACGTGGAGATCGCGCCTGTCGATCAGCTGCTGCCACAGATAGGTGTCGATGTCGGGCTGCGCCGCGATGCGCGCGAGCGCCGCCACGATGCCGAGCGCCATCACCGCGTGCTGCCCGTTCTTCGACGGAGGCAGGTAGATCCTGTCGAAGGCCTCCTCGTGCAACACTCCGTGGTACGTCCGTCTTCCGTCGGCGTCCCAGATCTCCAGATCGAACCCGTTCGCCCGCACCGTCATGAGCGATCGGGCGATCGCCGCGGCGTCGGCCGCGAGCGCGGCTTTCGGGTCCGCCGGCACCGTCGGATCGTCGCGCACGACCTCGTGCACCGACGCCATGCCCAGCACCCACCCGATCAGCATGTCCCGCGAGCAGGAGTCCTCCCAGATCCAGCCCGGGTAGAGCCCGCCCGAGGCGTCCTCGCGCCATGAGCCGTTGTTCTTCTCCTCCGGCTGGGGGTTCCCGTCCGCGTCGAAGAGCGGCGTGGTCTCGGGGATCGTGCCAGGTAGATCGGTCCTCATCAGGCTCCTGGCGATGACC
>CAZGVR010000255.1:0-6365 GCA_964528945.1 uncultured Myxococcales bacterium | reverse complement strand
ACGTCCTCAACTTCGTGGCCTCGATCTTCGCGCGGGGCGACGCCAAGACCCAGTCCACCTGACCGCCTACTTGTCGGGGGAGGTGAACCAGATCAGGAACGCCTTCACGAAGCGGTCCAGATCGCCGTCCAGCACGGCCTGGACGTTGCCCCACTCCTCGCCCGTGCGCACGTCCTTGACGAGCTGGTAGGGCGCGAGGACGTAGGACCTGATCTGGCTGCCCCACTCGATCTTCTTCTTGCGGACCGCGTAGGTCGTCTCGAACTCCGCCTCACGCTTGGCCCGCTCGTGCTCGTGCAGGCGGGACCTCAGGATCTTCATTGCGAGCGCCTTGTTCTTGTGCTGCGAGCGCTCGTTCTGGCACACGACCACGATCTTCGTGGGCAGGTGGGTGATCCGGACCGCGCTCTCGGTCTTGTTCACGTGCTGGCCGCCCTTGCCGCCAGACCTGAAGACGTCGATGCGCAGATCCTCCTCCTTGACGTCGATCGGGACGTCGTCCTCGATCTCGGGTATCACGAAGCACGCGGCAAAGGCCGTGTGCCTGCGCTTGGCCGCGTCGAACGGCGAGATCCGGACCAGCCTGTGCACGCCGCTCTCGCCCTTGAGGAGGCCGTACGCGTTCTCCCCGGACACGATGATCGTGGCCGAGCCTATGCCGGCCTCCTCCTCCTCCTGGTACTCGACGAGCCGCGCCTCGAAGCCGCGACGCTCGCAGAATCGCAGGTACATGCGCACGAGCATCGATGCCCAGTCCTTGGCATCCACGCCGCCGGCGCCCGGGTTCAAGTTGAGGATGGCGTTGGACCTGTCCGCGGGCTCGGCAAGGAGACGCGTCATCTCGTAGGAGTCGATGTCGGTCTTCAGCCTCGCGAGCTCGGACTCGAGATCAGCGACCATGGACTCGTCGCCCTCCCCGCGCGCGAGCTCGAGCATGTCCACGGCCTCTTTCAGCCTGTTCGAGAGCCTCTCCCAGCCCTCGAGCGGGATCCCGAGCCTGGACCTCTCCTTGAGGATCCTCTGGGCTTCCTGGCTGTCGTTCCAGAAGTCCGGCTTCGAGACCTTCTCGTCCAGGGCGGCCATGTCGCGCCTGACCCTCTCCGGGTCAAAGGTGCCTCCCGAGGTCTGACAGCCTTGCCGAGAGCGTGTCGAACGCTTCCCGGATCTCGTTGTACGTCATCTCCAGAATCCTCTTCAAGTCGGGCGCCGGTGCGATACTTGTGCGCCGGCTGTGCGGCTGGTACGTTATCACATGTCTCCGCCGCCTCCAACCGGCGGTGGACGGGGAGGCTCATCATGGTCATCGAGTGCCCCGATTGCCACGTTCGATTCAAGGTTGCCGACGATCTCATCGGGAGCAAGCCCGTCAAGCTGAAGTGCTCGAAGTGCAAGAGCGTGTTCGTGTTCGCGAGGGCCGAGCGAGCGCCCGAAACCGCCCCCGCAGCGGCACCCGAGCCCATGCCCGTCAAGCCCCTGCACCCCATGGTCGCGCCGCCCGTGGCTCCGGTCACTCGGGTGGCGCCCGTGGCCGAGCCCGAGCCGGCACCGCGGGCCGAGCCGGCATCCCCGGCCATGGCCGCTGAGCCCTACGCTGCCCTGCCTGCGCAAGCAGCGGCCATCCCGGACACGGTCGTGCCTTCGAGCGGTGCCCCGGCCTGCGTTCCGGTGGCCGAGCCCGAGCCAGCGGCCCAGGCCGATGCGAGCCACGTCTCTCTCGACGAGGTCTACACGTCGTTCGAGAAGGATGAGCCAGCCGCCGCCGCCCCGGTCCCGGCCGCCGCCCCGGTCCCGGCCGCAACCCCCGCCCCGGCTCCGGAGCATGCCCAGGTGCTCGAGGCCCAGGTCCATGTACCCATGCGGCCGTCGAGGCCGCCGGTCATCACGCTCGAGGACGTGCTCCCGAAGGAAGAGCCGCCGCCCAGGGCGGCCAGGGCCATCGGAATCGCCTTCCTCGTGCTCCTCGTGCTCGCCTCGATCTTCTCGATCTTCGTGCTGTTTCGCAACGACTGGGACATCTCCCTCGTCACGTCCGATCCGATCCAGGCCGTGAAGGTGGCAGTGGGTGCGGCCGATCTGGAGATCCCGGACCCAGAGGCCAAGGGTCTCGAGATCTCGATCTACGACCACGACATCACTGTGAATGCCGACAAGAGGGAGATCTTCGTCGTGAACGGCGAGGTGCTGAACACGACCGTGTTCCCCAAACGCCGGGTGGTGCTCGAGGTCCTGATCGTGAGCGCCTCCGGCGAGGTGGTGGCCAGGCAGGAGGCCACTGCCGGCATCACGCTGCTCACCGAGGACCAGATCGCAACCTTGGGAGACGTCGAGATTCACGAGAGGCACATCGAGGACACGAAGGTCGCGGAGTCCTGGGTGGTCCGCTCGAACCGCAAGGGCAGCTTCCAGGCCTTTTTCACCACGTTCCCCCCAGGCGTCGGCGATCCGGCTCTGTACAGGATCGAGGCAAAGATCCTCTCCGCCACGAACGCCGGGTCCGGAGAGGAGTGAGGAAGGGTCGCTGGCACCGTGCCTCCCGGTGACGCAGCGAGGGGAATGCCGTCGATCCGGCCTTCGCTGGCCCGGAGGCTGTCCTCGCTTGGAGAGCCGGACCAGATGGCAGCGGTGCTCGGGGAGCTTGCCTCGGAGTCGGGGCCGTCCGAGCTCGCCATCGTGCTCGCGGCCGCGCTCGAGGATCTGCGGTGCGGGCGCGGGCCGCTCGCCTCGCGCGTCCTCATGGCAGCGACCTTGCTCTTCGCAGGTCCTGGCGGTCAGGATCTGAGGTCCTCGGTCAGGGAGGCTGCCGGGGAGCAGGACCTGCATGATCTCTGCAGGTTCCTGGAGGCGCCGCAGCCTCTGGTCCTTGCCGACGTGGGCAAGGCAGTGCTGCTCCAGGGAAAGGACGGCAGGCCGCTCACCCTGGGCGAGCGCAAGAGCCTTGCCCGGAATCCGACCCGCGGTCTCGTGGACAGGCTCGTGGCGGACGGGTCGCCCGAGGTCGTGAGGAACCTTCTCGAGAGCCCCAAGCTCACGGAGATCGACGTGATCCGGATCGCGTCCCGCCGGCCGCAGAACCCGGCGATCCTGAAGGAGATAGCCACGTCCAGGAGGTGGATGGCGAGGTACAGGGTGAGGGTGTCGCTGGTCTCCAACCCGTATCTGGAGCCAGCGCTCGGCATCCGGTTCGCTGCCCTCTTGTTCGAGCAGGACAGGCGCGCCGTGGCAGCCGACCCGTCGATCCACCCTCGCCTGCGCGAGTTCTGCGATCGTTCCCTCCGCTCGTCCCATCCCGCGGATTCACCGGCTTCCATCGATGAAGGTCCCATTGCCACCCACGCCCCCCTTCCCCCCTCTCCCTCGAGGGAGAGGGGGGAGTGAGGGGGAAGAGGGTGGAAATGAGCCCGAAGGACGCCCGGACCCAGACCGATAACTTGCTAACGCCCGTAATGATTATGGTTTGACTTGTATTACGTCGTGATGTAATCAATACAGGCTTGTTCAAGGAGAGCCTTGCAGGCCGGATGACGGCCTGTTCGTAACACCTTGCCTTCTAGGAGGAAGACATGAAGGTCAACGAGAGATGGCTGGCCACGCTGCTCGTGGCGGTCGCTGTGGGCTTCGGCCTCGACATGGCCGGATGCGACGGGCAAGACAACCCAGAGCCGGACGCCGACGCCGATGCCGATGCGGACGCCGACACCACGGACTCGGTCCCGGATCCGGACGTGGTGGACTCGCCTGATGACTCGGTCCCGGATCCGGACGTCGTGGACGACGACGCTGGCTGCGTCTTTCCGCCCACGTGCCCGAACGCTCCTGCGGACCACTCGAGCATGGGCATGGCCTGCATGAGCGTGATGGACTGCGAAGAGACCCTGGGCGAGCAATGCATCACCGAGTCGACCGAGTCCTACGACGGCGAGGAGTACGTGTCCTGGGTAGGCGGCACCTGCATAATGATCGCGGCCGCGGGCGAGGGCTGCGATCCGGACGTGCCCTCTTCCTGCCCCACGGGATCCCGCTGCATCTTCATGTACACGGACTCCGACACCTTCATCGAGTACTACTCGTGCCTGGATGCCTGCGCAGCGGCCGACACGTCGTGGAACCCCTACGACTGGGCGTGCGGCTGCCGCCGCGGCTACTCGTGCAGCATCAACGCCGAGGTCTGCCTCCCGGGCTGCACCAACGACCGCGAGTGCTGCGAACTCTGGGACAACGTGGACGACGATCAAACGCGCGACCCCGGCGAGGTCACGATCGATCCCGACTGCACGAACACGTGCGACGGCGACGATCCAACGGAGTACAGCACGGACTGCAGGGCCAGCTTCGCCTGCATCAACAACGGCGATCCCGAGGCCACGTACCAGTCCCCCTGCGTGTACGACTCGGACTGCCCGGCCGATGCCCGCTGCTTGAACGAGCTCTACTACTACGACCTGCACACGCTCGAGCCCTACTACCCGGGCGGACTCTGCTTGAGGGACGCCTGCCAGCTGGTCGGCCGCGGCTGCGGCACGGACCTCCTCGGCGAGTGCGTGAACCTCGGCAGCCCGACCGATCCGTTCTACGCGTGCTGGGCGTCCTGCCAGACCGGCTACGGCCCTGGCGATCCGCTGAATCCCTGCCGCGACGACGACATGACCAGGGCGTACGCATGCTCGCCCTATCCCTCGTCCTACTGGCTCTCGCCGAGCACGATCGGCGCGGACGGCCTGTGCTTCCCGGCCGTGATCAACGACGTCACGACCCCGAACCTGGGCGAGACCTGCGTCGACGAATCCACGTGCTACTCGCCTCTCGGCCTGGGTGCATGCTGGACGGCCATGGGCGTCTCGATCTGCACGGTCTCGTGCAACCAGAGCCTTGCCGAGGACCAGTCGATATGCGGCGCGCCGGCCTCTGCCGGCGAGGTCGCGCCAGGCGTGTGCATCGGCCTGTGCGTGGCCGGCTGCTCGACCCCGCTCGGAGCGCTCGGCTCGAACGGCTGCCCGACCGTGGACCAGGCCTGCTATCCGAACGACGGGTCGTACAACGGCGGGGACATCGCCTTTAGGGACTCCACCGCCACGGACCCGGCCGGCTTCTGCCTGCCGGCGTGCGCGACCAACGCGGACTGCGCGGACTTCTGGAGCGGCGCCACGAACTGCAACACCACGAGCGGCGTCTGCGGGATGTAGGAGCGAGAGATGTTCATCTGGAGAAAGCGGCCCAAGAAGACAGACCGCACCAGGTCGCGGAAGTACCGTGCGGGCCTCGCGGCCAAGAACAGGAAGCGCAAGGTCCGCACGTCCGGCCTCCCCCACTAGCCCCCTTCCTCCTCTCATGATTGCAGTTCCTTGACATTGCCGGGGGCGATGCTCGCCCCCGGACCCCCCAGCCCGGGAACTCCTCGTATGTGGTGCGCCCGAGTTGGATAGCGGGGGGGAGCGGGGGGGAGCATGCCCCCCGCGAATGGATCCCTGTAATGACCCGATGATTCACGGGAAGCAGCCGGATGGGAGAAGTGGGAGAAGTGTTTCTTGAACCGGAGTGTGGCATTGCCTATGCTCGTTGCCGGGACGAGATGCTGACCAGCGTTCATGCGGAGCGGAGCGGGGAGCGGCCCGAGATCCTGCTCACGGGCGCCACGGGATTCCTGGGACGGTTCCTGCTCGAGGCCTTTGCCCGCGCGGGTCACCGCGTGCATGCAGTGGTGCCTTCCGAGTCGCAGCCCGCGCTGCAGGCCCTCGTTGCCCGGCTTGGAAGAGCGGACCCGGGGGCCGCAGGCCGCGTCGTCCAGCTCACCGGCGATCTGTCGGCCCCCACGCTCGGGCTCGACGCCCAGGCCATGGAGGCGCTCGTGCCGCGCATCGAGTGGGTGGTCAACAGCGCCAGCCTGACCGAGCCGGGTCGGCCCGAGAGCCGTCTCGAGGACGTGAACGTCCGGGGCACGGACCAGCTCATCGCGTTCGCCCACCGGCTCCGCGGCCTCAAGGTGTTCGCCCACGTCTCCAGCGCTTTCGTGTCCGGCGACTACCCAGGACGGTTCTACGAGGACTGGCTGGACGTTGGCCAGCCCTTCTCCAACCCGGTCGCCCGGTCGAAGTTCATGGCCGAGCAGCACGTCCGTGCCGCCATGCGCACCGTGCCCGCCGTGGTCCTCCGCCCGGGCTTCCTGGTCGGCGACGCGGAGAGCGGGGCATGCGACGAGGATCGGGGGCTCTTCCCGCTCTATTCCCTGGCTCGCAGGCTCGACCGGTCCCTGCCGGCCCGCGTCCCTCTCTTCGGCCCGGACGGCGCTGACCGGTACGTGCCCATCACGCCCAACGACTGGGCGGCCGCGTCCACGCTGGCGATCCTCTCGGACCCATCGAGCCCCGGAT
>CAZGVR010000254.1:2723-6418 GCA_964528945.1 uncultured Myxococcales bacterium | reverse complement strand
CCTGTTCCTGATCTTCGAGCCCGACGCCAGGCTCGAGGACGTGGACGAGAACCTCGAGGGCATGAGGAAATACGAGTCGGTCCCGGTCAACTTCTGCCGCGCCGAGGCGTACAACGGGACGGCCCTCCACGCCTACCTGAAGCGCTCGGGACGGCTTCGCGGCAACTGGCTCGCGTCCGACTACACGATGGCCGACCCGCGCATGGAGGCCCTCTTCCGCATCACCTACCAGGCGTACAAGGACCGGAACTTCGCGGCCGACGCCCTCGCGAACATGAACATGTCGATCGGCTACGAGCTCCAGATCCTCCACCACTTCGGCGGACGGGCGCTCGGCCGGGACATGGGCGAGATCGACGTGGCGGCCCGCGATCTCATGGCATCGATCAACCGGAACTCGTGGACCCACTTCGCGGAGGCGGTCGAGTACGTGAGGGGCGGAGGGTGGAAGGACCCGAGAGGCAGCGTGGGCTTCACCGTGGACCTGGCCGGCAAGATCAACTTCGAGGGCGCGGTCCTCCACACCCGCCTGCTCGAGATCCGCCGCGGCCTGCAGCAGCTCGCCTGCCGCCTGCCCGGCACGCGCCAGGCCCCGATCCGCGAGGGACTGGAAACTTCCGGCGGGCTGGGGACGATCACCCCTACCTGAGCTCGAGCAGGACAGGGGAGCCTCGCGCATGGCCGAGAGCGGACGCACCGTGCCACCCACGCAGCGCAGGCTGGAAGCCGCCCGCGCGCGCGGCGACGTGCCGCGGTCGCGCGACCTGGCGGCCGCCTCGTCCTGGATCGCCGCGTGCGCCGCCGTGGCCTTGACCGCGGCCCCGGCCTGCGCTTCCCTCCTCGCGCTCTCCAGGAAGGTCTTCGGCGCGGCAGGCACCACGGATATGGCCGACGTGGTGCCGCTCTCGGCGCCCTCCATGGATGCCATGCTGCGCCTGTCGCTCACCCCCCTCATCGCCTGCCTGGCCGCCCCTCTGCTCGCGGGCATCCTCTACTCCGGACCGACCTTCGCGTGGGCGGCGGTCGAGCCTCGCCTGGACAGGATGAGCCCGGCCTCCGGCCTCGACCGGCTCCTCTCCGGGGAGCGGTTGAGGACCACGGCCCTAGACCTGGCAAAGATCGTGGTGCTGATGGTGATCGGCGCGACCTGCCTGCGCTCGATCGCCCACCCCGCCCTTGCCGCCATCCGCTCCGGGACGGCTGCCGGAACGGCCGCGGTGCGCGACTCCCTCCTCGGCCTGGCGGCGATCACGGGCGCTGCGGCCGCAGCCTTCGCAATCATCGACTGCGTTCGCGCCAGGCTGGCCTGGTACCGCAAGCTCCACATGACACCTCGAGAGTTCCTGCAGGAGCTTCGCGAGACGGAAGGGGACCCCTCGCTGAAGGGCCGGCGGCGGAAGGTGCACCGCGAGATGGCCGAGCACGGCATGATCATGGCGGTCCGCGACTCGTCGTTCGTGGTCGTCAACCCGACGCACGTTGCCGTGGCCCTCAGGTGGGACGAGGAGAGCATGGAGGCCCCGGAGGTCGTGGCGTCCGGAAGGCACGATCTGGCCCGGCGCATCATCGAGGAGGCGAAGCGTGCCGGCGTGCCCGTGGTCCACGATCCAGGGCTCGCGCGGACGCTGGCCGACTTGAGGCCCGGGGAGACGATCCCCGAGGGCATGTACGAGGCCGTGGCCGCCGTCATCCGTGTCCTCGGGGAGGAGTAGCAGAAAATGGCCGGACATCCGGGAGACGGCTCGATCCTCGGAGCCTTCGCGGTCTCGGTCAACGTGAGAGGGCTTCTCACCTACCGCATACCGGCCAGGATGGCGGGCGATGCCGTGCCCGGGATCAGGGCCATCCTGCCCGTGGGCCGGTCGAGGAGGAACGGCATCCTCGTCGAGACGGGCGTGCGCCCGGATCTCGGGGAGGAGAGGATCAGGGAAGTCGAGCGGTTCGTCGGGAAGCGTCCCGTGTTCTCCCCGGTGCTGCTGTCCACCCTGCTGGAGGGTGCGCGCTACTACAGGTATCCCGAGGGGCTCGCCCTGGAGGCCGCCCTGCCGCCGGGCAGGGATCCGCGCTCGCAGGCCCCGCGCTTCCTGATCGGAACGGAGGGCCCGCGTCTCCTCGCCGGGGAGATCGGCGGCACGGAGATGGAGCGGCGGGTCCTCGAGCTGCTCGCAGGCGGTCCCAAGACCCTGGTCCAGATGGCCCGCCACGCGCCGCTCCTTGCGCGCGAGAAGATCGACGAGATGATCGAGCGGGGTTTCGTGACGGTCGAGGAAGGGGAGCGGGAAGGCGTCCGGGAGCGCGTGATCCATCTCGTCCGGATGCCGGGCGATGGAGACCGTAAGGCCGGCGAGACCGGCACCAGGATCCTCGAGGCGCTCGAGCGGGCGGGCGGGGTCTCCGTATCGGCCCTCCGCAGGAGCCTGCCCTTCTCCGACGGGGTCCTCGCGACGCTCGTCCGCCGCGGCCTGGTGCGAGTCGAGCGGAGCGGCGGGATCCGGTTCCCCACAGTGGCCCAGGCCGCGCCGGGATCGGCCTACGCCGTCGCACCCGAGAGGCTCACGCCGCACCAGATCCAGGCGGTTGCGGCCCTGGACAACGCGATCGCGAGGGGCGGCTTCAGGCCCTTCCTACTGCACGGCATCACGGGATCCGGCAAGACCGAGGTCTACATTCATGCGATCAGGGCGGTGCTGGGAACGGGCCGGACCGCGATCGTGCTGGTCCCGGAGATCGCGCTCACTCCCCAGCTCGTGGCGATGTTCGGCGCGAGGATCGGCTCCGAGATCGCCGTGCTCCACTCTGCCATGCCGCCGGCGCGGAGGCGCGCGGAGTGGGAGGCCGTGGCCACGGGCGGGAAGCGCGTCGTCATAGGGGCCAGATCCGCGGTCTTCGCACCCGTACGGGATCCCGGGATCATAGTCGTCGACGAGGAGCACGAGCCTTCGTTCAAGCAGGCCGAGGGATGGCACTACCACGCGCGGGACCTCGCGCTGCTCAGGGCCAGCAGGGAGGGGGCCGTGGCCGTGCTCGGGTCGGCCACGCCCTCGGTGGAGTCCTACCACAACACGCTCCTCGGAAAGTTGACGCTCCTCGAGCTGCCGGAGAGGGCCACGGCGCAGCCGCTCCCGGAGGTCGAGGTCGTCGATCTGAGGATCGACCGGGTGGGGCCCGCCTCGCAGCCGTACGTCTCGTCGCGGCTCTACGAGGCAATGGGCGAGGCCCTCTCTGCCGGTGGGCAGATAATCCTGTTCCTGAACCGCAGGGGATTCGCGCCCTCTGCCACCTGCACCTCCTGCGGTGAGCCGGTCAGGTGCCCGTCGTGCAGCGTGGCCCTGGTCCACCACAGGTTCACGAACAGGCTCTCCTGCCACTACTGCGGGTACAGCAGGGAGGTGCCGGCCACTTGCCCGGCGTGCGGCGGCCCGGGCGAGGGAATGGAGCTCAAGGGACCCGGGACCGAGCGGATAGAGCAGATAGTGAAGGACCTGTTCCCGCGGGCGCGGACCCTGCGCATGGACAGCGACGTGGCCTCGGGCGCGGCCGCCGAGCCCATCCTCGGCGCCATGCGCGACGGAGAGGCAGACATCCTGGTCGGGACGCAGATGGTCGCCAAGGGCCACGATCTCCCGCGCGTGGCTCTCGTGGGCGTGGTCCGGGCGGACCTGGGGCTCACGATGCCCGACTTCCGGGCCGCGGAG
>CAZGVR010000254.1:0-2713 GCA_964528945.1 uncultured Myxococcales bacterium | reverse complement strand
CGGAGAGGACGTTCCAGCTCATCACCCAGGTCGCGGGACGCGCCGGGCGCGGCGATGCGCCCGGCAGGGTGGTGATCCAGACGTGGAACCCACATCATCCTTGCATTGCATCGGCAAGGAACCAGGACTACGGCTCGTTCTTCCAGTGGGAGATCTCGAACCGCAGGGCCATGGGCTACCCGCCGTTCGTCCATCTCGCGCTCGTCAGGGTCTCGGGGCCGGGCGAGGTCGAGACGGCCCGCGCCGCGAGCGACGTGGCAGCCTCGCTGGCAGGCGGGAACGTGCGGGTGCTCGGCCCTGTCCCATCGCCGCTCGCCCGGCTGAGGGGGAGATACCGGTACCAGATCCTCCTCAAGGCCGACTCGCGCAGGTCCCTCAGGGAGCGGCTCGACTCCACCCCGAAGGAGGCCTTCGCGGCACCCGGATCCATCCGAATCGGAGTGGACATCGATCCCGTGGATTTCCTGTAGCGGGCGGCGCGGCACGTCGTTCATCGCAGGGTTCGGGGCGGCGCAGCACGTTCGTTGACACGCCCCGCCCGGAAAGCTATGGATCTCGAGGGGAGATCGAGGAGGCGGAGCAAGGAATGCCGGAGGGCTCAACGACCTGCGTGGAACCCGGGCGTGCCGACGATGCGGAGGCGGCGGGCGGTGGCGGCAAGGTGGGGGGCACGGTCGTCGTGAACGTCGAGCGCTGCAAGGGATGCGGGTTCTGCGTGGAGTTCTGCCCCACGGATGCCCTTTCCATGTCGGCGACGATGAACGCGAAGGGCTACCACTACCCCGCACTCACCGCACCCGAGAGCTGCAACGGCTGCGACATATGCGGGATGCAGTGTCCCGACTTCGCGATCTACGGCTTCATCCTGAGGAAGACCCGCCCGAGATGATCCGGACCAAACCTGGCTGGTGAGCTCATGAGGAACACGCACCCGCACGCCGTACTCACGGGGATCCACTTCATCAACGGCGACGCGGCCTGCGCCGAGGGCTCCATCGCCGCGGGCTGCCGCTTCTCCGCGGGATACCCGATCACGCCGTCTACCGAGATCGTGGAGCACCTCGCCAGGCGCTTCCCGCTCGTCGGAGGCCTCTTCGTCCAGATGGAGGACGAGCTGGCGGCGTCCATCGCCATCCTGGGAAGCTCCTGGAGCGGCGCAAAGTCCATGACCGTCACGTCCGGACCCGGCATGAGCCTCATGCAGGAGCACATCGGGTACGCCGCGATGACCGAGACGCCCTGCGTCTTCGTCAACGTCCAGCGGGGCGGCCCGTCGACCGGCCTCCCCACCCTGCCCGGCCAGCAGGACGTCATGCAGGCCAAGTGGGGATCCCACGGCGACTACGAGATCGTCGCCCTCGTGCCGAATTCCCCCCAGGAGTGCTTCGACCTGACCATCACCGCCTTCAACATCTCGGAGCGGTTGCGCACGCCCGTCATCATCCTGATGGACGAGGTCGTGGGCCACATGCTCGAGAAGGTCGTGATCCCGCCAGCGGATTCCATCCTGATCGAGGGCAGGAAGTTCACGGACAAGACGCCGGCGGAGTACCGCCCGTTCGAGGCCGGACCGGACGGCATCCCCGACATGGCCCCGATCGGCCACGGCTACAACTTCCACGTGACGGGGCTCACGCACGACGAGAAGGGCTATCCCGTGATGACGGCAGAGGCCCAGGACAAGCTCTTGAGGCGGCTCCGCGCAAAGATCCTGGATCGCGAGGACGATCTCACGCTGGTGGATCAGTCCTGGGACGGCGAGCCCACGCTCGTCGTGAGCTACGGCATCACGTCCCGCGTGGCCTACAAGGCCATCGCCGACGCCCGCAGCAAGGGCCTGAAGGTAGGCCACCTCAGGCTGAAGACCGTGTGGCCCTTCCCGGAGAGGAAGCTCCGCGCGATCCTGAAGCGGGGACAGGTGAAGAGAATCGTCATGCCCGAGATCAACCTTGGCCAGCTCGTGCGCGAGGTGGAGAGGGTCGCCGGCGGCGCGGTGAACGTCCGGCACGTGTCCCACGCGGGCGGGGCGGTCCACCGGCCGGCCGAGATCCTGGCCGCCATCGAGGAGGTGGCGAGATGAGCGACGGACAGCAAGGCATTCCCGCGAATCCCGTCGAGAAGCTCCTCCGCACCGACCGCATGCCGCACATCTGGTGCTCCGGATGCGGCATCGGCACGTCCGTGAACTGCTTCGCGCGGGCCCTGGAGAAGACCGGCTGGGATCGCAAGACGGTCGCGATAGTGTCAGGGATCGGGTGCACCGGGAGGGTCGCCGGGTACCTCGACTTCGACTCGTTCCACACGACGCACGGCCGGGCCATACCCTTCGCCGTGGGACTCAGGCTCGCGAACCCCGAGACCCACGTCATCGTCTACAGCGGTGACGGCGACCTCATCGCGATCGGCGGCAACCACTTCATCCACGCGGCCCGGAGGAACCTGAACATCTGCGTGATCTGCGTGAACAACTTCACGTACGGCATGACCGGCGGGCAGACGGCCCCGACCTCGCCGCTCGGGTCCTACGCGACCACGACCCCCTACGGCTCGATGGAGGTCCCCCTGAACCTCGCCCATCTCGCGGACTCGTGCGGCGCCACCTACGTGGCCCGCTACACGACCTACCACGTGAGGAAGCTCGTGACCGCCATGAAGGAGGGCATGCTCCACCAGGGCTTCGCCTTCATCGAGGTGCTCCCGCCCTGCCCCACCC